>JASFTJ010000243.1:0-5004 GCA_050053615.1 Anaerolineae bacterium
TAGCTCCCCGGTCCGCTCGCTGTTGCTGGAACGAGTCTCGCCACCGGCAGCGATCAGTGCCGGTTTCTCCGAGATGATCGAGTGGGCGGCATAGAATACCACTTGATCTAGGCCCTGGGTCAGGTCATCCTCGCCAAAGTCTGTCAATTTGATGTTTCGAAAATTTCCCTCGTTTTCAACAGTGTTGTATAAATAGTCGGTCTGGAACAGTAGGTCGAATTGGGCCGCCAGGTCATTGATGTGCGGCGCGTCGCTGTCCAGGACTGGAAGATCCAGTTCGTTAAACTCTACCGCGAAACGCGTGGGGTCAGTCACCAACAGCAACCGGCCACCCCGATCCACAAATTCCTGGACCTGTCGAATTTCGTCAGCTGACCAGTCCTGACCTGGGCAGATCACCACGAGCGCCTTTGCGTATCGCAACTGCCCAGGCAAGTCTTGGGTCGTTTTGACCTCTTCAAACCGCTGACCACGCGCCGATAGCCGGGCTTGCAGGATGCGCAGTTCTGTCATTTTCAAGCGGTTATCATGGGCCATGTCCACCAGAATGGTGCCGTGTGTCGGGGTGGCACGATGATCCACAAAGGATTCTATTTGAGGAGGCGGCGCCTGGATTTCGGAAAGGTCAGGACGAGGGACCTCTCCTGGTTCATAGCGACCTTCGTAGAAATAGAACCAACGCGCTACCAGGGGGGTGACCACAACAATGAGGGCCAGGGCAATAGCGAGTATTTTTTTCAGCATGAACGATCCTTTCTGCGGTGGGGAATCAGCTACTGAGTAGGTTCGATGTAGCGGTAGTAGAATCCGGGCGGCAGGTGCTTCGGACGGGCCGCCACGGTTGCCGCAGTCCTGCTTTTCCTGATCTCCAGGTCGAAGGGGAATTCTTCCTCGGGCACCTTTGGGGTGCGGTCCACAATCTTGTAGTGGCGGATTTTCGCCATCTGGGCAGCGGCGATGATGGCGTCTCCCTGGGAACCGATGTGGTCGATCAGGCCCAACTGTTGTGCCTGGAGCCCGGGATAGATCTCGCCTCTAGACAGCACGTCTGGACCGATGTTCAGCCGACCCTCCCGCTGGGCCATGATGGCTGCGATGAAAGAATCCTTTAGCATCTCCAACTGGCGGATGTAGGTCATCTGAGGTCCACCGGAAAGCTTGAAGGGGCCGGTGGTGATCAGGATTTCGTCCACCAGGTCGGGCTCGGGCAGGAACGAAATCACGCCTACATTTCCAATTCCTGAAGCTGGCTTGGCATAGATCTCGTCGGCAGCGCAGGCGATATAATAGGCTCCGCTTGCTGCCAGTTCATTGACCGAGGCGATGACCGGCTTTTTTTCCCGGAGCTTGAGCACGTCAAAGTACAGGGTCTCGCTGGCGGTCACCTCACCCCCGGGGCTGACGATCTCTAGCACCACGCCGCGGACGGCTGGATCTTGCTGCACCTCCTCCAGCGCCTCGGTGATGTAGGTTGTGTAGAAGCCCCAAATATCGCCTTCGATGCGGATGACCGCGATCTGCGGGGTAGGGATCAGGTACAGCGAGAGGAGATAGCCCAAGACCAAGGGGAGGACGATCACCAGCAGAACCACCCCTGCGGCCCTGAGGAATGAGCGAATCATACTGCGTCTCGTCATGCCAGCCTCACTTTCTTCTGGTGCATTACGTGGTCATTATACCATACTTTGAGGGGAGGGGGAAGTAGAAGCCCTCGCACGAGATAGGGGATGAGGCAACGAAGGGCTTGAGCGCCGCCATCAACTCGCTCCTCGTTGCTTCGTATCTTGATTTCGAACGTTAGCGGTCCACCTCGCCCATGGTCACGTCAAGGCTGCCAAAGATGACGATGGCGTCGGCGAACAGGTGCCCCACCGACATCGCTTCCAACGCCCCGGCATGGATAAAACCAGACGAGCGCACGTGGTAGCGGTAGGGGTTGGTCCCGCCGTCGCTGACCAGGTAAAAGCCCAGCTCGCCCTTGGGATGCTCCACCCGGCTGTACACTTCGCCGGGTGGCACTTTGGGGTTCCACGCTTTCTTGCTGGCTTGGATCGGTCCCTTGGCCGGGATGCGGTCGAGGGCCTGGCGCAGGATCTTGATGCTTTGCCGGGCCTCGGCGATACGTTGCCGGTAGCGGTCGTAGAGGTCGCCCGTCTCGTGAGTGGGGACATCAAAATCAAAGGTATCATAGATGGAGTAGGGCTCTACCTTGCGGATGTCATAGTCCAATCCTGCGGAGCGGAGCAGCGGTCCACTGACGCCATAGTTCACCATCTCTTGCCATGTCATGCCACCCACGCCCCGGCAGCGAGCGATCAAGATCTCATTGTCGGTCAGCATGGCCTCGATGTCATCGGTCTTGCGATCCAGCCGGTCGACGACCTGACGGCAGCGTTTCAGCCACGCGTCGCTCACGTCGCGGGCCACGCCGCCAAAGCGGTAATAGTTGACCATCATCCGCGCTCCAGCTGCCTTTTCCCACAGATCCAGCACGTGCTCTCGTTCGGCAAATGCGTAGAGCATCGCGGTGAACATGTTGCCCAGCTCGTTGAGCATAAAGCCCGCTGCTAGCAGATGGTTGATCACCCGGGTCAGTTCGCCCGTGATGACGCGCAGGTACTCGGCCCGCTCCGGCACCTCTATCCCCATTAGCTTTTCCACGGCAAGCACATAGCCAAAGTTGTTGTACATGGGGCAGACGTAATCCAGGCGATCGGTGTAGGGGATATTGCCGCTCCACAGGTTGCGCTCGCCGATCTTTTCGTGGTTGCGGTGCAGGTAACCCACCACCGGCGTCAGGCTGGTGACCGTCTCGCCGTTCAGGCCCAACACCATGCGAAAGACGCCATGCGTGCTGGGATGCTGCGGACCGATGTTGAGGTAGACTCGGTCTGTTTCGAGACCACCCAGGTCGATCTTGGCGGCAGGCAACACTGCGAATTCGGGCATTGGCTCCCAGTGCTCAGGTTCAAAGTCATCCGGGTATTGGACGTTCCGACCCCAGGGGGACCCCTCCTCGGCTAGCCGGGGGCGGGGCGCCTCGGGCTGCGGCCAGCGGCTGTAGAACGGCTTTTGATCCTCTTCGTAATAGGGCTCATGCCAATCCTTGCGCAGGGGATGGCCGTCGAACCCTTCCCAGAGGAGTATGCGTCGTAGGTCGGGGTGGCCCTCGAAGCGGATGCCAAACAGATCCCAGACCTCGCGTTCCTGAAAGTTGGCGCTGTGGAACAGGGAAGTCAGGGTCGGCAGGTGGGGATCGGCCTTGTCGGGCACGCGCACTTTGAAGGGGATGCCTGGTCCGCGCAGGTTGGGCCGGGTCGAATAGAGGTTGTAGACGACCTCAAAACGGTCGGGATAGTCGGTGGCGGAGAGGTGGGTGAGATAATCGTAGCCCATCTCGTCCCGCAGGTGGGCCGCTGCTGCCTGGAGCTGCTCGGGCGCCAACACCAGCCAGTCCCCATCGCGGGCTACCACTGCGCCGGGCAACGCCTCGTTCAACCGGCCTTCTACAGCCGCCAGGTCCGTGCAGTCCATCTTGCCCGCCCACGAGAGGAATGGCTGTCTCATCTCCTGGGCGTCGGGAGTACTCTTTACGGGCGGACCGTTTCCTTCGGATGGTGCGACCTCCGGCAGCCCAGAACTCCTCCTACTCGCTGCTGAGTGCATCTCGGGGATCTGCCGTACGTCCACCAGGTCCGGACCCAGCAACGGCACGGGCACCTCGGGGATGGGGTCCTGGCGATACCAGCGGACCTGGCTGATTTTCTCGTGCTGAACCTGGTCAAAGAGGGAGAGAAAGCCCGAGAGAAAGGCTTCGGGGGCGGGCGGGCAGCCGGGGATGTACACATCCACCGGCAGGAACTTGTCGACGCCCGAGACGACGCCATAGCCCTCCTTGAATGGCCCGCCTCCGCAGGCGCAAGCCCCCATGGCGATGACATACTTGGGTTCGGCCATCTGCTCGTAGAGGCGCACGATCTGGGGCGTCATTTTCTTTGTGACTGTGCCCGAGATGACAAACATGTCCGCCTGGCGGGGTGTGGCCCGAGCCAGGTCTAGACCCCACCGGGCAAAGTCCCAGCGCGCTGCCGCAGCGGCAAAGAACTCGAACACACAACAGGCCAGGCCGAAGGACAGGGGAAACAGCGAATACTTGCGCCCCCAACCATAGATCGGGCTGATCTTGGCATCCAAAAAGTCCTTCAGCTTGCCGATAACGACATTACCCTTCAGTTCGTCGGGCACGGGAATCCGATGGTTCATGCCTTCACTCTCCTTTGAGTCTTGCCCGGAGACCATGGGGCCCGGCAGAGGGCGCGACTCGGCGATGTGTGTGTTCACTTCCCCTGCATTTCATAATCCAGGTGCGCTTTTCTGAGCTGATTGAAAACACGATAGGAACGAGCCAACAAGCTGGGGATTTCCCTCAACTGCATCTTTCGCAGCAGGGCGATCCGCATGCTGAAGGGAATCGCCTTTTGGTAGAGCTGGTAGTATTCCTCGTAGAAATCTCTCAGAGGAAGCGCTGTCGGCAGCAGCGTGTGGTTAAAGTCAAAGAGATCGTAGTTGTGGGTGATCAGCTGATCCTTGACCTCCTGATAAAAGTCGGTACCGGGCAGGGGCGTCAGCATGGCGAACGTAGCAAAGTCCAGTTCCAGACCGCGGCAGTAGCGCCGAAAGGCGGCGAAATCAGCCTTGGTGAACTCGGGCCGCACGATGAACGAGGCATAGATATCAATGCCCAGGCTCTGCAAGATCTGGACTGCCTGCTCGTTATCCTGCAGCGTTGAGCCCTTACGGATGTCTCGGAGGTCCTCGTCGCGGAAGAACTCTAGCCCGACAAAGACTCGTTCCAAGCCGACATCCCTCCATATCTCCAGCAAGTCCGGGTTCCGGGCAATCGTGTCGCTGCGCCCATAGAGAAAGTATCGTTTCTGGACGCCGGCCGCCTGGAGCAACGCGGCCAAGGTCTTCATTCGCTGGGCGTTCACCAGCGACTCGTCA
>JASFTJ010000244.1:0-4981 GCA_050053615.1 Anaerolineae bacterium
TGGATCTCTTGCTCTGCCGTCACATCGCAAACCCGGACGGCGCCATCCTCTCCCAGGGCGGTTAACATCTGACGGCTATCGTCAAGGTCTATGTCGGCCAACAGCCCTGTCCCAAGGTCAAACTCTTGTGTGACTGCGCCGCTGGAGGGGTCCCAGGCCCGGACCGCGCCGCCACGGGTAGCACCGATCAAGGTCGCGCCATCGGGTGTGAAACCGACCTCAAGGACAGGCTGGCTCAAACGCGACATTGTACGAACGGGCCACATGTCCTCCCCGGCGACGTTGAATTCTCGGTTCACACCAGTTCTGACTTCTGCCGGCACATCCCAGACTCTCACCTGTCCACTGGCGGCCCCAGCCGCAATCATATTGCCGTTAGGAGCAAGATCTATGCTATAGATTTTGCTGACAACCGGCAGCCGCAGCGGACCACCGACATAGTACTGAATCGCATAGAGCAAACTCAGGACGATGGTGATAGCAACGAGAATCCACAAGAGCCTCACCATCCTGGGCTGAGCTTGGAACTTGGCATCATCCAAGAAGTTCATTTCTTTTTCCCTTCCTCCCAACAAAGCTTAGGCCTGGTCCAACCTCATACATCAGATCCGGAACTGGGGCTGCCCCGCGGCATCGTACCGCGAAAAAAGACCCAGGGCTGGGGCCAATAGGACAAGCGCAAGTATTCAACACACCAGTCCAGGCCACACAGCAATCGCCAACCGAGGTTTCGTCCTTGAGACACCTCCCTTCAGACAATGGGCGATCACGAACGCAAATGACAAGCGACTAGGCGCTCCTTGCTCCCTAGGGGTTGCAGTATTGGCTCCTCTTGGCTGCAAATATCCACCGCTTCGGGACAACGCGGATGGAACCGGCAGCCAGAGGGCGGATTGATGGGATTGGGAATCTCGCCTTTGGGCATCGGGTGCTTGCGTCGGAAGTGAGGATCAGGCACGGGCACGGCAGCCAGCAGCGCCATGGTGTAGGGGTGCTGGGGGTTGGCGTAAATAGCACGCAGCGGGCCGATTTCAGAAATCTTGCCCAGGTACATGATCGCCAGCCGGTCGCAAATATACTTGGCCGTCGCCAAGTCGTGAGTGATGTACAGATAGGTCAGTTCCATCTCTTCTTTGAGCTGAATCATGAGATCCAGCAGCAAGGATCGCACCGAGACATCGGCCATGGCGATGGGCTCATCGGCGACAACCAGGTCAGGTCCTGTAATCAGCGCCCGAGCAATGACAACCCGTTGGCGCTGCCCGCCCGAAATCTGGTGGGGGAACTTGTCATAGAAGAACTCTGGCGGCACCAGCCCCACCTTTTCCATCATGCGCATCGTGAGCTCACGATGCTCGCTCGACCTTTCCGGATAGTGGATCCGAAGTCCGTGTGAGATGCCTGCTCCTAGCGACATGCGCGGGTTCAGCGAGGCCATTGGATCCTGGAAGATGAGCTGCATCCGCCGCCGCATCCTGCGCACCGCCTTGGCGTCCAGTTCAGACACGTCGGTCCCATCGAAGTGGATTTCCCCCTCTGTCGCCTTCTCCAGGCGAAGCACCAGCCGACCAACAGTCGTCTTGCCGCTGCCACTTTCTCCGGCCAGACCAAAGGCTTCACCACGCCGGATATTGAGCGTTACGCCATCCACGGCTCGCACATGGTCAGTATGACCAGACAGGAGGTTGTGTATCAGTCCAGACTGCACAGGAAACCATTTCTTCAGATTTCTCACTTCGACCAGGTTGTCCCATCCGTTATCAGAACTAGGCGATTGACTCACGACGAGTTGGTTATTCATGCGGGCACCTCAACGGTTGCTACTTCCGTCTCAGGATGATCTTGATACAGCCAACACTGCACCAGCTGACCGGGTTTCACCTCTAGCAGCGTGGGTTTGAGCTGAGAACAGATAGGCATTACTCTTGGACAACGTGGATGAAAACGGCAGCCAGATGGCGGATGCGTCAAGTTCGGGGGTTCACCGGCCATTTTGTACAACTCTTCTTCTTCCTCCAGCTTGATGTTGGGTACCGAGCGCAGCAAACCTCGCGTGTAGGGGTGCATTGGGCTGTCAAACACGTCATAGACAGATCCAAGTTCGACGATGTGCCCTGCATACATCACCGAGATCCGGTCAGCCATCTCGGCAACCACGGCGATGTTATGGGTGATCAACAAGATGCTCAACTCAAACTCCTGCTGGATCTCTCGCATGAGGTCGAGCAGCCTGGCCTCAACGATCACATCCAGTGAGGTAGTCGCCTCATCAGCCACGATCAGGTCTGCGTTAAGCACCAGTCCCAGGCTGATCATCACTCGCTGGCGCATACCGCCGGACAACTGGTGCGGATAGTCAATCATGCGCCGGCGCTGAATGCCTAGTTTCTCAATCAGTCTTCTACCACGTACCAGAGCACCTGGTTTCTTGGTTTCCGGTTCGTGGACCCGGATTGCCTCGATGAGATGCTGGTCCACACGCTGCACCGGGTTCAGCGAAGTCATTGGGTCCTGGAAAATCATGCTGATCTGTCGGCCTCGAAAGTCTCGCAGCTGGCCTTGTTCATAGGTCATCACATCTTCACCCTCAAAGATGATCTGACCGCCGCTGATCTCGCCGGGTGGGGAGATCATGCGCATGAGGGCTTTGCCCAACGTGCTTTTGCCACAACCACTCTCGCCCACGAGACCCATAATCTCACCCCGGTAGAAGTCAAAGGTAACTCCATCCACGGCACTCACCGGACCCAGACGTGTGTGGTAGGTCACCGACAAGTCGCGGATATGAATCAGGACGTCTTTGTCGTTTGTGCTATTCGTCATAGGTCTACAACTCCGCCAACCGGGGGTTCAATATCTCGGAGAGACTTTCCCCCAACATACTAAATGATAGCGTGACACAACTTACCATCAGGCCTGGAAACGTGATCAGCCACCAGGCCCGTCGTACATAATCCTGACCACGGGAAAGGTCAATACCCCAGTCCGGCGTATCTGGCGGAAGGCCCAGGCCCAGGAAGCTCAAACCAGCCTCCGTCAGGATAGCATCGGCTACATTTACCGAAAAGATAATGACCACTGAAGGGATCACATTGGGAAAGATATATTGCCAAAGGATCGTCATCGGAGACGCCCCCAGACTGCGGGCCGCCTCAACATAGAGTTCTTCCTTCACCGATAGGGTCTGGCCCCGCACGATACGAAAGTAACTGGGGACATACACCACAGCGATGGCCACGATGACGTTTCCGATGCCCGGCCCGAGCACAGCAGCGATGGATAGAGCCAAGATCAAGCCTGGAAACGCATACAGGCTGTCCATCAGCAGCGTCAAGGCCCGGTCCAAACCACCGCCCACAAAGCCACTGATCAGCCCCAGCGGCACGCCAAAGACCACGGCCACCACCGCCGAGCTCAGACCGACGATGAGCGCAATGCGCGTGCCCCAGATGATCCTGCTGAAAATATCTTGACCGATCTGATTGGTGCCCAGCAAGAACCCTTTCGACGCTTCTTCCCGCAAGGCGCCCGCGATCTCTAGCGTGGGAAACTCATCCAGGAGCTCCTTCAGCTCCGCAGGTGAGGCGACAAACCCATCGAGTTCCCCCGCCTCAAGGGCTGCCAGGCCCGCTTCGTTGGTTTCGTAGCGCCGCGGCCGCGGCTGATAACGCACATCCAATCCCTGGGCCTGATCAGCCTTGGTCAGCTCGTCAAGCCGCTCACGAAGCGCCTGGCTTGCCGGACTGCCGACAACAAACCCGACGTTGTTGTCCCGGGCGCCGATATCGCGCAACGACTCTATCCCCGAATCTGCCTGGGTCACCAGCACGTAGGCCGAGGGGGGCTCCCTCGGAGCCAACAGAGACGGCCCTACCTCCTCCCTTGGATCATACGGGGCAAACCACTGGGGGAAAACCCCAACCGTGATGACCACCAGCAACAAGATGGCACTGACCACCACGAACCACCAGTCACCACCATACCACTTACGCGCCAAGAACATGCGGCGCACCATACCTATCTCTTCAAGATCCGACTGCCACTGGGGAACCTGTTCGGGTTCCCTCTTCACTTCTGTTGCCATAAGTAGTCTCTCACAATCTGCTTCTTAAACAAACTCAATAGCGGATACGGGGATCAACAAAACCGTACAACACATCCATGACCAGCGTGATGAGCGCCACAAACATGGCAAACACGCCAATGGTTGACTGGACGGCGCTATAGTCCCGAAGGCTGATGCGGGTGAACAAATAGCGCCCCAGCCCAGGCCATGAGAAGGTCGTCTCCGTAAGGACAGCGCCCGCAAGCAATAAGGCAAACTGCAATCCGATCCAAGTCATGATGGGAATAAAGGTATTGCGCAGCGCGTGCACATAGACGAGGCGGCGTTCTGGCAAGCCACGGGCTCTTCCGGCTACAATAAAGTCCGCGTGGAGCATCTCGATCATGTTGACCCGTGTCAAGCGCGTGAACACTCCACTGAATACCAACCCCAGGGTAAAGGCAGGCATGATCAAGTGCAGCAACAGTGACTTGAGTACGACCCAGTTGCCGGTGAGGATGGCATCCAAGATGTAAAAGTTGGTTGGGGACTCGAAGGTTGTTTGCAACACCGCATCCATACGACCTGCCAGGGGAAGGATCGGAATGCGAACGGAGAATATGATCTGAAACAGCAGACCCATCACAAAGACGGGAACGGCATACACGGCCACGCTGAACAACCGAATGAGATAATCCTGTGGCTTCTTTCGATTCTTGGCTGCATAGGCGCCGCTGAGGACGCCAAAGAGTGACATAAAAAGCATTGCCGTGACAGAAAGCTCGATGGTGGCCGGGATCCGTTCTGCCAGCTCGTCCCGAATCGGTCGCTTGCCCTGGGTCAGCGCATTGCCAAAGTCAAAGGTGACTAGGTCCCCCAGAAAGTTAAAATACTGCACATAGAGGGGGCGATTCAGGCCAAGATTCTCGCGAATCT
>JASFTJ010000245.1:0-4968 GCA_050053615.1 Anaerolineae bacterium
CCTCCACCTCTAGCACGCGGATTGTGCCCCGATAGGCTTCTTCCAACGTGATCTCGACCGGTTGCTCATAGTCCTGTCCGCGGCGGGTACGTGGTTGGGCTTGTCGCCAACGCATTCGAGGCTGCGCGCCCACGCCCCCAAAGATCGACTGGAAAAAGTCAGAAAACTCGCCCGTCTCACCAAACAGATCATCCAGGTTGCCATAGTGGACGCGCGCCCCTCCCGGGCCTCCTCCGGACCATTGACCAAAGTCAAAGCCTCGTGGATTGCCGCCCATCCGCTGCCATTGCTGCCAGCTGGCGCCCAGGTGATCATACTTTCGGCGCTTCTCAGGGTCGGTCAGAACCTCATGAGCCTCATTGATCTCTTTGAAACGCTCCTCGGCAACCTTGTCGCTGGGGTTCATGTCCGGATGATATTTTCGGGCCAACCGACGGTAGGCTCGTTTGATCTCTCTGTCCGAGGCGTCTCGCGACACACCCAGGATTCTGTAGTAATCCTTATAGTCCATCCAGCTTGAAACCTTTCTCTCCTACCGTGGACTCATTATAGCACCGGCAGCATCCCCTGTCAAAACCATAGCCGCGATCCAAAAGGGTGACCAAGTCCTCCGGCAGCAGGTTGACCTCCTGCCTGTTCCATAGTATAATGGGCATGATCCGAACAGAAATCGAAAGCGAGACTTGATGCCTCCTCTGGTTTTGGTCGCTGTTGCCTGGGTGGTCGGATTGGTCGTCGCCCGTCACTGGATGGTGCCGATGGGCGTTGAGCCATCATCACTCGCCCTGCTGAGTCTCATCCCCCTGGCTGCGATTCTTCTGTGGCGAAAAGACCGCTCAATGCGACTGAGCGGCGCCTGCGCATTGGCCCTGCTGTTGGGCGCTCTTCGCTACCAGATTGCCCTCCCCAGCCAGGATGACCCTGGATTTGTCGCATACCACAACGATGGTGGTTGGGGCACAGTGGAGGGGGTGGTGTGCGGTTACCCCGACGTGCGCGACACATGGACCAACCTGAAGGTCGACGCGGAGCAGATAGAGGTTGAGGGGAAATTCTATCAAGTCCACGGCGCCGTACTGGTGCGCGCCCCTCGCTTTCCCGAGTACCGCTACGGCGACCGGCTCCGTGTGTCGGGCCAGCTGGAGACCCCGCCCGAGTTCGAAGGGTTCTCCTACCGCGACTACCTGGAGAGAAGGGGCGTCTACTCACTCATCAGCCGCCCGCAGATCGAGCGCCTTGCCTCGGGCCAGGGCAACCCCTTCTGGACGGCCATATTCGCCGTAAAGGATCGCGCCCGCGATGTAATCGCCCGGCTGGTGCCCGAACCAGAAGCTTCCCTGATGCAAGGCATCCTGCTGGGCATCGAGACCGGCATCCCCGCCGACCTTTACGACGACTACAATGCGACCGGCACCAGCCACATCATTGTGATCTCTGGTTCAAACATCACCATCATCGCGGCCTTGTTTGCCGCCGCCTCGGGACGGCTGCTCGGCAAGCGACGGGCATACTGGTTCACCATCACTGGCATCATCCTCTATGTGCTGCTGGTGGGCGCCGACTCGGCGGTGGTCCGCGCTGGCGTTATGGGCATTCTGTATGTGACCGCCCTCCACCTGGGCCGCAGGGCCACAGCCTACGTCTCGCTCTTTGCTTCGGCCATCTTTTTGACAGCCATCAACCCCTTGGCCCTGTGGGATGTTGGCTTTCAGCTCAGCTTCACCGCCACCCTGGGGCTCATCCTCTTCACACCGACCATCGAGCGCCTGTTCGAGCGGACACTGACACGATTCATCCCTCGAGATCGGGCCAGGCAAGTCCTGCGCTACTTGAACGACGTGCTCATCGTCACCCTGGCTGCCCAGATCCTTACCATCCCCCTAATCGTCTACAAATTCGGCCGGCTGTCGTTAGTCGCCCTGCTAACCAATTTCCTTATCCTCCCCGCCCAGCCCTTCGTGATGAGCTGGGGCGGCGCGGCGACGCTGGTCGGCCTGGTGCCCTTGCTGGAACCCGTGGCGCAGGCCATCGCCTGGTTCCCATGGTTGTGCTTGGCCTACACGAACCTGATCGTCCGCCAGATGGCCAACTGGCCCTTCGCATCGCTCCAGATCGGCCAAGCCCACGCGGCCCGACTCGTATTCTACTACAGCGCGATCCTGGCCGCGGTGTGGATCCTTCGCCAGCGGCGTGGGTATGTTGGCCGTCTCTGGAAATGGATGACCGACCGCTGGTCCACGTCGGTCATCTTGGGCGCGCCGCTCGTCGCCGCCATCCTGATCTGGTTGGCCATCCTGCAACTGCCCGACGGTCGGCTCCATGTCGCCTTCCTGGACATCGGCCAGGGAGACGCCATTCTTATCACGACACCCGATGGTCAGCAGGTCTTGGTAGACGGCGGCCCCAGCCCCACCGCCCTGACCTCAGCACTGGGCCAACAGATGCCCTTCTGGGACCGTTCCATCGACCTGCTGGTGATGACCCATCCCGACAGCGACCATATCACCGGTCTGGTGGAGGTGCTGGAGCGCTATCACGTGGAGGGCTGGTTGGACAACGGTCGCCCGGATGACGATGCAATCTATTTCGAATGCCAGGAGATTCTGAGCGAGACAGCCATGCCCCACCACACGGTCCGGGCCGGGGACAAATCGGATTTGGGTCAAGGGCTCGTCCTGGAGGTACTACATCCGCCGTTGGAACTGATGACCAGCGGCGAGGCCGACGCGAACAACAACTCGGTGGTGCTGCGGCTACAGTGGGGGCAGGCTACCTTCCTGCTCACCGGTGATATCCAGGCAGAGGCGGAGCGCTTGCTGGCGCAGTCAGGTCAGCCTCTCACGGCGGACGTGCTCAAGGTAGCCCACCACGGCAGCGACGGCTCATCTACCGCCGAGTTCCTAGCCGCGGTGTCCCCCCGCTTCGCCGTCGTCTCTGTCGGTGCCGATAATCAGTTCGGTCATCCTCAAAAAGCCGCACTCGACCGCCTGACACAATTGGGCGACGTGACCATCCTCCGCACCGACGAGGAGGGAACTATCGAGTTTATCACCGACGGGCAACAGTTGTGGGTGCGGACAGAGCGGTAACCCCCCTCAACCCGTTGAGAACGATCAATGGCCAAGCTTGAACGGAGAGACTCCCACATCCAACGTGGCGCCTGAGCGCAGGAGATGGATCGAACACACAGATCGACACGCTCCGCTCGTTTGGCGCACTGCTTTCCTGAACCCGGCCTAGGATCGTTGGCCTCTTGCGCTCTATCCCCGTCCATCCAGCCCTAGCTCGGGAGCAATGCCTTTCATCGCCTCCAGCACCAGGGGTACGTGCTCGGTCCACAGGTCCACGCCCAGGACCTCACAGGCGTGCTCAATCTCCTCGCGGTTGACCGCCGCCGCAAAGGAACGATCCTTCCATTTTTTCTTGACCGAGCGGATCTTGGTGATGTCGCGGATGTCCTTGGTGGGACGGACCAGCGCCACAGCCACCAGCAAGCCGGTTAGCTCATCCACGGCGACGAGCGCCTTTTCCATCCGCGACTCGGGCTGGACGCCGGTGTACTCGCCGGCGTGGGCCAACATCGCCCGGACAATCTCTTCCGGCCAATTCCTCTCCTGCAGGATGCGCGCACCGACGACCGGATGCCCCTCGACCGAAAGGTCAGGGTTCTGCTCGTAGTCAAAGTCATGGATCAGACCGACGAGCCCCCACAGGTCCTCGTCCTCGCCGTATTGGCGGGCGTAGGCGCGCATAGCTGCCTCCACAGCCAGCATGTGGCGCTTCAGGTTCAGATTCTCGGTATACTCGTTCAAAAGGTCCCAGGCTTCTTCACGGGTTGGCATGCCTGTAGTCCTCCTTTTCAGATGACGTCCCCCACATTGTACCCGATTCACGGCGAACTGACAACTCGCCCGCGTCCTCCGTTTGCCTGCTCTGATGTGTGCAGAGGTGGGCGCCCCCACAACCGCGACCATTCACTTTTGAGAACCGGAAGAAAAGGTGTATAATTGGTATTTAGGGAGGTAAGTGAAGAGGCCCATGCCATTGGGCGCCGGGCCACCAGAATTTCCTAAAGGAGGCAAAATGAAAGGGAACGAGAAAATCCTTGAGCAACTGAACACACTTCTTGCAGATGAATTGACGGCGATCAACCAATACATGGTGCACTCCGAAATGTGCGCAGACTGGGGGTATGAGCGACTTCACGAGGCAGTCGAGGAACGGGCCATCACCGAAATGAAACACGCGGAGCAACTCATCGGTCGGATCCTGTTCCTCGAAGGAAAGCCCATCGTCAGTCAGCTGAATCCGATCCACATCGGTCCTGACGTCAAGGCGCAGCTCGAAAACGACGTGACGGCCGAGTACGAGGCTGTCAAAGCGTACAACGAGGGCATCCAACTGGCCGTCCAAGTCGGCGACAACGGGACGCGTGCTCTCCTCGAATCGATCGTCACCGATGAGGAGGACCACGCAGACTGGTTGGAGGCACAGCTCGACCAGATTGAGCAGATGGGCCTCAAGAACTATTTGGTGGAGCAGATAGACTAGCTGGAGCATCTAGCAGACTGTCGGAGAACCCTGCAAAGACGGCTAGCTCCATTCGTTATCGTCGGTTGAGCGGATCGGCATCCCGGCGTCGAGAGCCTGGTAGCGCCATCCGCTCAACGGATTCTCGAGCTCGGAAGGAGTGATTCATGAAAATCGAGCCATTCGCGTTGGAACGGTGGATGACGACCCATGAGATGAACGTAGAATTCGATATCGCCGAAAGCGGCATCTTTCCCCTGACCGCCCACGACCTGCTGACGATGGAGCCAGCCGACGAGCAGGAGCAAGTACTCCGGCAGCTGCTCGACCTGCGGCTGGGCTACAGCGAAGCAAGAGGTTCCTTGGAACTACGCACGCTGCTGGCCGAGACCTATGCCAACTGCAGCCCTGAGAATATCCTGATCACCACCGGCGCCA
>JASFTJ010000246.1:0-4963 GCA_050053615.1 Anaerolineae bacterium
GCTTGCTTGGGGCGACCGGTGGTGTGATGTCCAAAGGCGTTGCCAGGCGCTCGATCCGGTGATCCTCGCCCTCGTTCGGGGGATTGACTGGAGACCCCTGTGCTTGGATTGAGGACACTGTCGGCAGCGATCCTGTCAGCAAAAAGAGGGCCAAGAGGAAACACAACACCTTGCACATAGGATGGACCGTAAGGGTTCTCTGTGTCACCGTGAATACCTCCTATAGATTGTAAGAGTGTCAGACTTTGTGTGTGGGCAGCTGCTGAACCCGAGGCCGAGTGGCGTCCAATGGCGCTTCACTGATTATGCTCCCAAGAGACCTCGAACGCATGCCATGTCGCCACCCTTGTAGAAATGAAACCTTGCTGAGAGGATTATATCACAGCGCGCGAATACTGCAAAACTGCTTGGCGCATCCCTGCGGTTTTTGACTGATTGACTACCATCCTATATTGTTTTCCCGCTGGCGTCGAGGCCGCGGCCACCCTGTCAGGTGCGGGCAACATCGGCGAACTAGACTCGGTTGCTGGTCAGCAGGTCCTCTTTCGCCGCATCGCCGGCCGCGATGGGACGATGGTTCTGATCGCCACCCTCGACCTGACCGTGGATGTCTTTGCCGACGAGGTATTTCACCTGCAGGACGGTTGTATCATCGGGGGGATTTCAAGCGATTCAGTCAACCAGTAGTCCACTTACCGGGAGGCGTTCGAGCAAGTCTGATCCATGGGGGGCTTGGTCAAGCCCGTCGGTATAATCCACCCCCGCCTGGTGCCGGACTTGATGCCGACCCCTCTGCCACTGGAAACTGTGGGAGACGTCATAGACTCGGCCTTCAAAGGCAATGTAGGCTGGCCCCCCGTTCTTGCCATCGTAGTCAGCCAGTTCCTCTCGGGTGAACCTCTGCATCGCCAAGCTCCGAAGTCATTCGGGCATAGAAAAGGGGAGCCCCCAGATCCATCAGGGGCTCCCCGCTGCCGTCGCCTAGCCCGGCATGAATGGGCGCACAAAGGGGGACGTTTCGCCTCGGCGCATAAAGTGACCTGAGGGCCCTTCTCCCAGAAACTCGGAGAACCACGATTCGTGCTCCACTTCCTCGTGCAGGATGGCCAGAGCCAGAGCATAGGTGCGATGATCCTTCCCTGCGGTGATGTTGCAGATGTGGGTGTATCCCCGCACAGCGCATCGCTCAGCCTCGACGAGTACCTTGAGGATAGCCTGGACATCTGTCGGGTCCTCTGGCAGGTTCGCGGGAGGACAGGCTGACATGTCGTGGAAGACTTTCATGTCATCGGGCAGTTTGCCTCCGAGCTCGTAGATGCGGGGCACCAGGGCCTCAAAATGATTGCGGTCCTCGATGCGGGCGGCTTCGGCAATCTCTTTGATCCCTTCCCCTTCCAGGCCGATCAGGTTGGCGCGCAAGATGGTGTAGTAGTAGAAGGTGGTCAGTTCAGCGGCTGCGTTGGTGATGAGCAGCTCTAGCAATTCATCAACGTTCACTCCAGCTTTTTCAACCATTTCTCGTGCTACTTTCGCCATGATTTTCCCTTCCTTTCTTTTTGAACCTTTTGATTCTTGGATTTTTTGGTATCATCTGAATAAGCTGGGGGAAAAGCTGTTGGTAGTGCGCACTTTGCCAACGGCATGCCTGTGGCAAAGCGCCTACTACGAACGTACCCCCGGTTTATTGAGATCTAGATAGTGAACAGCCTTATTGTCCAATAGCTTCCCTCGCCTCAATGCGTTCGAAACAGAAACAGGTTCACCGCAAATCAATCTCCCACTGCCATGTGGGTCGATTCTGCGGTGAACCTGCGTCGATTGTTCGAGGCGTCTGCCCGGTTCTTGTTATTCCCCTTGACAGGTAGGACAGTAGCCGTAGAATGTCACCTGGCGTCTTACGACGCGGTAACCCGCCGCCTCATCCGGCGAGAGCACCAACCCCTTGTACGCCCGATCGATGTCTAGGAGAGTGTGACAACTCATGCAGAACAGGTGGTGGTGCTGGTCCGTGTTGACGTCGTAGCGCGTCCCTTCCCCGCTCAGGTCCTCGACCTCGACCAACGCATCCACGGCCACCATCTCGTGCAATGTATTATACACCGTCGTGCGCGAGATATCGGGCATGATGGCTGATACACGCCGAAAGATCTCCTCAGCGGTAGGGTGGCTGTCATCTTGGCTCAATGTCTCAAAGATGACCCGTCGTTGAGGTGTGATCTTGTAGCCTTTCTTGCGAAATAATTCGATGAATACTTCAACTGATCGCAGCACTGTGACATCATACCTTGTTTGGAATTACTACTAACTTGAAGATATTATAAATTAAAATGCTGGATTTGTCAAGCCTGTGTTTGACGATGGAACTGCGATGAAATGACGGCGTGCATCGGTTTCGGCTGGCAGTCTACCGGCGGAATTCCATGGAATCTCCCTAGTTCTCCATATCCTAGTGGTATGATTTGGTTCTTTCAGCACGACGGCTTGAACCTCGGGCCTTGCGGCAACCGGCAAGATTCCAGCTGGGTGGTTTCTCGTCAGCGCTCAAGCCTCATGTTAGTACTTGACGCGTGGGTCGAGGTAGGCGTAGAGCAGATCGACGATCAGGTTGAAGACTGCGAACGAGAGTGCGACGAGCAGCACCGAGCCTTGTACCATGGGATAGTCGCGCCGGATGACCGCGTCTAGGGCCAGGCGGCCCAACCCGGACCAAAGATGATCTCGGCGACTACGACAAACAGGGTTCCCGGGTGGTGTTCACGCCAATGTACCAGTAGTCCCCGCCGCTGACTTTGTCGACGATCACTTTGCCGGAGGTCGCCAGTTCGGTGACGCGCTGGGGCGGCAGGCTGTCTACTCAATCCACTTCGCCGGCCAGCAGGTTGGTCAGCCGAACGGTTTCGTCGGGGATGGGCTTAAAAATCACACTATCGAGATAGGGTTTCCCTTCTTCCCAATAGTCGGGGTTGGCCTCGAGGACGACCCGATCGCCTGGCAAGTACTCGACGAACTTGAACGGTCCGGTACCGACAGGGTGCGTATCGACGGTGCCATCTTTGACAATTTCCTCAGGGATGATGGCTGTGCCTCCGTAGCCACCGATTCTGTCCAGGAGGTTGGGCGAGGGCTCAGTCAGATGGATGGCGACCGTGAGATCGTTGATCGCCTCGACGCTCAAAGCGCCAGGCGACACCGGATCCGGTGTCGGGGTCCATGATCCGCTCGCAGCTGTGGACTATATCTTGAGCCATGAGCGGGCGGCCGTTGTGGAACTTGACCCCTTCGCGCAGGATGAAGGTCCAGGTGAGGTTGTCGTTGTCCGCGTGCAACTCGACGGCACGCTTGGCTTCGCAGAACGCATAGAGCCGTGCCCTTCCGGCCTCACCGGCTGTCTCGAAGTGGCTGGCCAGGAGCCCAAAGTAGGGCGACAAGCTCGTCTCTGTGAGATGTCTCCAGGGTCTCGGCGACGCGGTGATGTAGATGTCGCGACCGTGTCTGGCTGATGCGGCTGTAGAGGACGGCGCGGATTTGGTCGTGGGAAAAGTCGTACCGACCCTCGTGACCGACGACCAGGCCAAATTCGATGCCCTCTGTTACTGACTCGGCGAAATCAGCATTAGGTGACAGGCGCTGTCCCGACCTAGTCCACCTGCTCCAACGCCGAAATGAGCGAGCGTACAGCCATCTCTCGGTGGGTCAAAGCCTCCAGCGCGGCATCCAGGGCCTCTGGGTCCCGAATGAACCCCTTGGCATCCTGCCTGGTCTTTTCAAAGTAATCGGCCAGTTTTCCCAGGTTATCCTCGAGCCAGGGAAGCTTGCCACGAATCCGGTTGGCCTCCTTGGTGTCGCCGGTTTCCTCCGCCCGGGCCAGGGTTTCCAGTTCGGAGGTCAAATCCGCAGCCACCTCTAGCCAATCCTGGATGCTCATGCCCGCTTTGCGCTGGAAATCCCGCCGGGCGTACATTTTTCTGAATACGTCCAGTTCGTCGAATTCCCGATTGACCTCGTCCAACAGCGTCTTTAGCTCGACGGCGCATTCAACCATCGAGGAGGGGTGAGGGATGTCAGCCGGTGCGAGTGCCGAGGCGGATGGGCCTTTGATCTGCCCAGAGGGCGTCAGGCCAGGCTCTGAGGGGAGGTTGGAAGCCAGCGGGTCCTGCAAGAGCCCCGCTTTGACCAGGGGGCGGAATGGGTCGGCGATCTGCCCATGGTAGTCGCGGGCGTGGACGATTGTGTAGGCAAAGCCTGCTGCGCAGTCCTCGGCCGGCATCAACCCCGCATAGCCAGGATTCGTTCCCATGCTGGTGAATTCATCGTAGGATATGCCAAAGCGGGGAGCCATGGCTTGGAAAGCCTCGGCACCGCCGGGCGTGTCTACCATGCCAGGGGCGAACACGAAAGCCCACACGCCTGCATCCTCGCCCAATTCCGCAGCCAGTGAGAGGCCCAGCGATCGCAGGGCAGCTTTCGAAGCAAAATAGGGCGCTGCATAGGGCATGCCTTCCTGGGAAGTGATCGTCACGATGACGCCTTCCTTGCGATCGAGCATGCCGGGCAGAAAGGTACGGATTGCCACCACAGCCCCCCGCAGGTTCACAGAGTAGACTTGGTCCCAGGCCTCAGTGGGTACCTCCAGGATAGTACCGGTGCGGTAGACGATGGCGTTGTTCACCAGGATGTCCACTTTGCCAAAGGTGTCAAAGGCCTTTTCCGCCAGGGCCTGAATGCTCTTCTCGTCCCCGACGTCGGTCTGGACGAACAAGGCTGTGCCGCCGGCCGCGCGAATCAATGCCTCGACGGTAGCGCCCGTCTCGGCGATTTCAGCGATGACGACCTTGGCTCCCAGCCAGGCCAGCACCCTGGCCAGTTCCTTGCCGATGCCCTGTCCCGCGCCCGTGACGAGCGCCACCTTTCCTGCTAGAGCATCACGGGACAAACCCATTTTTTCGATCAACATCGTTCTCCT
>JASFTJ010000247.1:0-4951 GCA_050053615.1 Anaerolineae bacterium
CGTCCTCGTCTACAACCCCCGCCGCCGGGATGGACGATCCTTGCACTATATCACGGAAGGGGCAAGGGCCTTTCTCTTCCCTTGGACTCGCATCAGCTTTATCGAGATCATGGGAGAGGAAGAAGCGAAAGAGGTCGTCGAGTTCTTTCGCGATTGAGCGGACAGAGGGGGCCATAAGAACTCCCCGACTCAGAACGGGGCGTGGCCACACAAGTGTGCTCCAAGTGGGGACCAACGACAGTCGCGCTCCCTCACTTAACTTCGGTAATGATGACATTGGCGGCGCCGGCCAGGCGCAGCATAATATCCACGCGCCCCTGGGTTTCCTCAGTGATCAGGGCGATTATGTTGCCGCCCCATCCAGCCCCAGAGAGTTTGGCCCCCAACGCCCCCCCCTCGCGCGCGGCTGCCACCAGGCGGTCCAGCTCAGGGCAGCTCACGCCCATTTCCTGGAGCAGGACGTGGTTCTCGTCCATCAGTGCTCCCATCTTCCGCGACTGTCCCCTCTCAATGAGCCGGCGGGCGGTCTTGGCGATTTCCCCTACTCGGTCAAACAGAGGCTGGTACCGATCCGGCTCTGCTTGATAGCGGAGCTGCAGGTCGCTGACCACCTCCTTGGTCGAGCTCTCGATGCCGGTGTCTGCAACGGCCAATAGGAACGGTTTTCCCACCCAGAAAACCTCCCAGCCGATCTCTTTGACAAAATAGACCGGCTTTTCAAAAGCCACCACCGTGTTGTCAATACCCGACGGCCTGCCATGATACAGCACCTCGGTCTGATAAACCAAATCAGAGATGGTTCGCGATGAGAACCAGTGGCCAAAGTGCTCACTGAGGGCGCGAACAATGGCCGTAGAGACAGCGGCCCCACTGCCCAACCCCCGAGCAATGGGTATCGTCGAGGCGACCGTGATCGTCAGGTCCGGATCAGGGGTGCATTTCATCCTTCCCAAGGTGGCACGTACAATGCAGGCCAACGGTTCATCATAGGCCGCTTCCCGCACGACGACACGCCGGCCGAGGTCTGGCGCAACAACCACTGCCCCTTGGCCACCTTCGGCGGGTTCGACGCAGGCTTGGACTTGCACTTCGGTAACTGGCACAGCGATGGCCGGTTGGCCATAGACCACGGCATGCTCGCCAAAAAGGATCACTTTTCCAGGGGCATACCCTCGCGTCATCCACAAACTCCACAGAATCCATAACAGGTGCCAGGCACTTGCACTCAAACCCAAGCGCTCTCTCGAAGCAGATGATATGAATTGTCCCTTCAAACACCGTGAATCAGAAGTTGAACGCCGGTTGAGTAGGTCGAAGGCCCGATCGAAACCAAGAGCACGCGCTTATTCACGATCCTTCATTGGCCATCGGCATACACCACGAACGGGCACAACTCAAAGAAGGACAAGCTCCCAGCACCTTGGCCGGCTAGAATTCCTGGTAGACAACCTCTTCATACCAGCCCTCGACCAGGTTCTTGTGGCGCAGTTCATCTTTGGCCATTGCTTCCAATAGCTCGCGGACCTCGCCTACGCTCTGAGCAGCCATGTTCCGATAGAGTTCATGCGATTGCTGCTCCTTTTTTGCCGCAAAGATGCATACGTCCTGAAAAGTCGCGTCGGGACCAAGCGGACGGGCCACCAAGTGGTCGGCAATCTTGTAGTCTTGGATAGAAGCGGCCTTTAGCTCGCCAACCTGCCATTCGAGTTGGCTGGACTCAGCCAACATTTGTTCCAGAGTGACCTTATGGCCTAGTTCTTCTTGGGCCAGTTCGCGCAGCAGATCCTTGATGTGCTCCGTCTCGACCAGATCCACGGCGTTGGTATACAGTTCGTACGATTCGACCTCGCCCTGGATCGCTTCCTGCAGGATTTCTTCCACTGCCATTATTGTTCACTCTCCTTTGAGCTTCGCCCATCGGTGATAATACGCCAACCGTGAGTATAGATGTTTAGTTTCTTTCCGCGCAGGTACCCTAACAACGTGCAATTCAGCGCTTCCGCCAGTTCCACGGCCAGCGAGGTGGGCGATGAGATAGACACGAGGATCGGCACTCCCAACCGCACCCCCTTGGCCACCATGTCATAGCTGGCTCGACCGGTGCTGACCAGCATCTTGTCCCGCAACGGGATGCCCCGCAGCAGGCAGTACCCCGCTGCCTTGTCCACGGCATTGTGCCGGCCAATGTCCTCGCACACGACGATCACCTGGCCACTCGTATCGAATACAGCTGCGGCGTGGATGCCCCCGGCCGCCCGGTAGGCAGCCTGACGGCGCGTAATCTGCCCCAACAGGCGGGGCAACGTCTCCCATTGGACGCACACGTCGGCCTCAACAGGAGTCAGATTTTTGGTCAGGGTGCTCACCTCGGTCCGCCCGCACCCCGCTCGGATCAGTTGCACCCTCGCAAACCCCTCGGCCGGCTCTCTTGCGCCAGGCATCAGGGTCACATCCACGAGGTTGCGCGACTCATCCAGGGCATCGCCCTCGACCGCCTCCTTCGAGGCGCCTTCCGAAGCGTTGTCTGGCACAGCCCGCCCGCAGTGGCGGACCAGCGCGATATCCATCAGTTCAGCGACCAATCCCTCGCCCAGGCAAAAGCCTGCTGCCAGCTCTTTCTCCATGCCTGGTGTGCGCATCAATACCGCCACAGCTTGACGGTTCACCCGGATTTCCAGCGGCTCCTCGACGACCACACCAGTTTCTATGCTTCGGTTCTCGCGCTCTGTCAAGCGCTGGATCCGCCAGGGCATGATGCCGGTTGGGCCTGCTGGGTTCGAACGATATGAATAACGAAAACGCTTCAACCTCACCCCCAAAACGATTCTTTTACTGCTCACACCAAACCACAGGCCTGACGCGAGCGGCGTGATCTGCCCCAAACAAAAAGGTCCTCACAGAGCCGTCCGTTCACGGCGCTGCAAAGACCCTCCAATGCGGGATCTGGGCATCAGGCCATCGTGCGCCATCCTATGGCACAGAGAGTAGGAAATCTTGGCCCACGATGACACGGATGTCGATCTGGCTGCGCAGATTGGCGCTGTGGCGCACATTCTCCGGCGTGACCTGGAACGTCTCCACCAAGCGTTCCAGCGTGTACGTCTTGCCGGTATAGTCAACGATGACGGTCCTGGGATAATCCAAACGATCCGCGTCTCCGAACTCTACAACCTGGAAGCCCTGTTCCATCAGCGTCGCTGCCACGCGAGCGGCAAAGTTGGGTTCCGAGGTGCCGTTCTGCACAGCGATGCGCGCCCCCTCACTGGCCAGATTCTCCAAGGCCTCGATTTCGATCGGGGCTAGTGTGGGGGTGGGGGTAGGCGGCGCGGGACTCGGCACGGGCGAGGGTGTCACCACCGGCGCGTTGAACAGATCGGCCACGACCGGGTTGATCAAATCCCATTTGGGCAGTTGCACGGCCGCTCCATCGTCGCGTCGATATCCGTACACCATTGGCTTTTGGATGACCCTGCGTTTGATATTCGTCATATCAATCTTGGGCGCCAGCCGAGCCAGTTCGACCATCTCGTCAAGCGTCATATCGGTTTTGACCGTGTCCATCATCGTCGCGGCTAACGCGGGCAGCCTGGGAATCAGGTTCAGGCTCAACGCCTTCTCGCGGATGGCGAGAAGAATGAGCTGTTGACGGCGGGCCCGGTCAAAATCGCTGGTGCTCATGCGCGAACGGGCATACTCCAGCGCTCGCTGTCCATCCATGTGCTGCCAGCCGGGATCAAAGTGGATCGACTTGTAGCCGTAAGGATCGCCCGGTTGTGGATCGGGATACATGGTATCGTGTAGCTTGCTAGGCACGTTGACGTCAATGCCGCCTAGCGTATCCACTATCTTGACAAAGGCACTAAAGTCCACCATGATATAGTAGTCGATGGGGACGTCGAAAGCAACCTCGATCGTTCGTTTCAGGAGCGCCGGACCGCCTCCGGGGTATTTTTTTGAATAGCCATAGACATTGGCGGTGTTAATTCGATCCTCTCCATTGCCCGGGATCGGCAGCTGCAAATCACGGGGAATCGAAAGCATACCCGCCGTCTTGTTGGCTTGATCCACAGTCACAATAATAATGGTATCAGTGCGATATCCCCAACCACTCTTCCCTCGCCGATCGATGCCCAGCAGCAGGACGTTGATCCGATCAGTGGAGGCAGGTAGGGACGGGGGCGGTTGATACGACTGTTCACTGACGTCGGCCACAGGGGTCATGTCTGGCAATTGTGGAGTAGGTTCGGCCGATGCCACGTGCTCCTCAGCCGAGGCCTTGGGCGCCTTGACCGACGGCCATTGAACGACCGGGATAGGGGGCAACTCAGCCTGTGCAACGATCTCCCTGACCGTCGCGTAGAACAGGTAACCACAGTAAAGGCTACCAGCGACAAAGATGACCAGGAAAAGGCCAATGGTCAAGCGCAGCCAGAGAGGAGGCTGACTGCGTTTTTTAGGCATGCTTCGATTTTGCACTGCTGTAATACTCAAAGTGCCTCCACTTGATTGCTTCAGCCTGGTCCAAGTCTTCAATCACCAAGCATAAGTATAGAAGCGATTATACCATATCTGCTTCCGCATCGCAAGAAGTTGAATGATGTTTCCTACGGACCCACAGACGCGCGGGGCAACTCAGGATAGAGATCTGTCTAGTCCCCACGCGTCCTTTGCGCAACAAACAAAGCAGCCCCTCCAGGAAGGAAGAGGGGCTGCCCAAGAGTCTCGTGCTCTGCGACCTAGTACTGTGGCATAGGCTGCTGAGGCATCTGCGGCTCTTCCTCCGGTATGTCAGCGATGAGGGCTTCGGTCGTAAGAATCATGGCCCCGATGCTGGCTGCGTTCTCCACAGCACTGCGCGTCACCTTCACCGGGTCAATGATGCCCTGCTTCACCATGTTCACGTACACGTCGCGCAACACATCGTAGCCGACGTTCACGTCCTTCTGCTCCT
>JASFTJ010000248.1:0-4951 GCA_050053615.1 Anaerolineae bacterium
GACTCCGGATCTGGTGTGTGAGACACGCCTATGGGCCGACGGATACTGTCGCATAGCTGGTTTGGATGAGGCCGGGCGGGGCGCTTGGGCCGGACCCGTGGTGGCCGCGGCCGTCATTCTGCCCGCTGGCGATCCGGAATTGATCCGACGATTGGAGGGGGTCCGTGACTCGAAACAACTCTCGGCCAGTCGACGGGAGTTGCTGCTGACAGTTATCCAAGAGCAGGCCGTGGCGTGGAGCATCGGCGCTGTACCTCCAGCCGAGATCGATATGCTGGGCATTGTACCTGCGACGCAAAAGGCCATGGCGCTGGCCCTGCAGTCGCTTACACAATCCCCCGACTATTTGCTGGTGGACTATATCTCGCTACCAGAACTATCAGTGCCACAACAAAGTTTGTCCAAAGGTGATGCACGTGTACTGTCCATCGCTGCAGCCTCCATCGTGGCCAAGGTGAGCCGCGACCAGATGATGGTCGAACTTGAGGACCGTTTCCCTGGTTATGGCTTTGCTCGGCACAAGGGATACGGCACGGTCCAGCATCGGGCGGCGTTGGTCTCCCAGGGCCCCTGTGCCGTGCATCGCTTCTCCTTTGCCCCGGTCCGAACCCTGGACGGGGAGACCTCAGTTGACTAGCCGGCAAACTGCGACCGGGCGAAATCTAGGAAGTGAGCCACCAGAGGATCGCCGGACCGCTGAGGTAGGCAGGCCAAGTACAGCTCCCGGCCGAGATCCACGCCGGTTAGTCCGACGCTGACCAAGCGTCCACCTGCTTGAGCTTGGGCCGACGCCCGAGCTGAAACAAAGCCTATTCCCAACCCCTGCTCCGCAGCATGGAGGACAGCCTGGGTGCTGCCCAAGATCATGATCACGTTATCCACAGGCAGGCTGCCCCCAGCGGCTTTCAGCGATGCTTCCACGCTACGCCGCGTGCCCGAACCCTCCTCTCGTAGGATGAGGGGCTGGCCGCTGAGCTCTTCCAGCTCCACCTGCTCCCGCTCGGCAAACGGATGATCCGAAGGCACGACGAGGACGATCTCGTCCTCTACGAGAGGCTCCAGGCGCAAGCCAGACCGCTTGGGAGCGGAGCCGATCACCCCCACATCTGCTTCAGCTTTGAGCAATTTGGTTGCCACATCGGACGTATCCGAGATGGTCATTCTGACCTCTACTTGTGGGTGCTCTTTTCGGAAGGAGGCCAGCAGTTCCGGCAATACGTGCTCACCTGGGATGGTGCTGGCGGCCAGGGTCAGGGCGCCCCGGCCGATCTTTTTGAGCATGGCCAACTCTTCTCGGAGCGTGTTGAATTGGCTCAGGGTTTCTCGGGCAAAGGCCAACATCCTCTCTCCGGCCGGGGTGAGTTCTACTTGGCGCTGTGGTCCCCGCACCAACAATGCGAGCCCTATGTCCGCTTCCATGCGTTGCAACTGCTTGGTGACGGCTGGCTGGCTGATGCGCATCACCCTCGCCGCAGCCGATAGGCTGCCTTCCTCGACGATGGTCACCAGGGTGCGCAGATGGGATAGTTTCATTTGACTTCTCCTTCACCTTCTGCTACAATTCCAAAACATGTATAGGTATCATAAAAATATGTTATAGCTCTGCAATTATACTCCAAGAGTGAAATCTTGACAAATTAGCATTGCGGGAAGGAGGCGTGGAATGGTAAACCAAAGATGGTGGCCCATCCACCCCACTTGATGGGTGGCAAGATGCACGGGTTGTATCTTGGGATTCACGTGCGCTGCCGCCTCATGCCGTGATGCGGCCCCTTGGTCAGTCTAGCGCACAGACAATCATATCTTTCAACGAGGAAAGGAGTTAGACGTGACAGCAATTTCGCGCTTTTTTGCCTCACGATTGGGCGTCATCGCTGCTGGGGCGGTCATCGGCGTCCTGGCTGCACTTCTGCAAAAGTGGGGTAACCCTGGCAACATGGGCGTGTGCGTCGCCTGCTTCGAACGGGACATCGCCGGCGCCCTGGGTTTGCATCGGGCGAGTGTGGTTCAGTATCTCCGTCCGGAGATCATCGGTTTTGTGCTGGGCTCTCTGCTAGCCGCTCTGGCATGTACGGAATTCAAGGCGCGGACCGGTTCGGCGCCGATCGTGCGCTTTGTGTTGGGCATGTTCGCCATGATCGGGGCGCTGGTTTTTCTTGGCTGCCCCTGGCGGGCGCTGTTCCGCCTGGCGGGAGGCGATCTGAACGCGGTTCTGGGCCTGGCAGGGTTGATTCTCGGTGTCTCGATCGGCGTATGGTTCCTCAAGAACGGCTACACCCTGGGTCGCTCGCGGCCTACCCATACGGCGGTCGGTTGGTTTCTGCCGGCCATCATGATCGGCTTGTTGTTGCTGGCAATCTTTGCGCCCACGTTCTCAGAGGGGGGCGCCATCTTGAGCAGTGAAAGTGGACCGGGCTCAATGCATGCGCCCCTCATCGTCTCGCTGTTCGCTGGGTTGGTCATTGGGATTCTGGCCCAGCGAACCCGCTTTTGTACTATGGGCTCTATCCGCGATGTGATCCTGATGGGCGATACCCATCTCATCAGCGGTGCCGGTGGGTTGCTGGCAGCAGCCTTTGCCACTAATCTGATCTTGGGCCAGTTCAATCTGGGGGTCGCTGGCCAGCCGGTGGCGCACGACAATCATCTCTGGAATTTCCTGGGGATGGTTCTAGCCGGATTGGCTTTTGCTCTGGCTGGCGGCTGCCCAGGTCGCCAGCTCTTCCTGGCGGGTGAGGGGGATGCCGACGCCGGGGTCTTTGTGCTGGGCATGATCACGGGCGCGGCATTCTCTCACAACTTTGGCCTGGCCAGTTCCCCAAAGGGCCCTGGTGCTTTTGGCCCGGAGGCGGTGTTCGTGGGCCTTGCGGTGTGCCTAGTGGTCGGTTTTGTGATGCGTGAGAAGCGTGAGTAATCGTACGCTAGCGACGCGAAAAGGAGAATGACAATGACAACATCAGTAGACGCTCGCGGCCTTTCTTGCCCGCAGCCGGTGATCATCACGCGCAAGGCGATGAAAAGAGGGGGCAAGAGACCGATAGAGGTTCTGGTGATGACTGGGACCTCGCGCGACAACGTATCGCGCATGGCCCGTAGGGAGGGCTGGCAGGTAGAGGCTGTGGAGCTTGAGGATGGCTTCAAGCTGATTCTGAGCCAATAGGGGGCAAAACAAAAGGGGCTAGTCAGTACCCTGACCAGCCCCTTTTGTCCAGAGATCGATGATGTCAGCTACTGCCAACCGTATTGCACAGGACTGCGTGGTTCCTGTGGCTGTACGTTGACGGCTTGTAGCCCTTTCGGGCCTTGCTCGACGGAAAACTCCACTCGCTGGCCTTCTTGCAGCGACTTGAAGCCGGGCATTTGGATGGCTGTGTAGTGGACAAATACATCCTCGGCTCCCTCTCGCTCGATAAAGCCGTAGCCTTTGGAGTCATTGAACCATTTTACGGTTCCGCTTTCTCGTTCACTCATGCTTTTCCTTCCTTTCAAACACTAAAATCTCACTGAAGCCAGGACCGAAACAATCCCGTAGAATAGAAATGCCCGGACTCGTAAGTCCGGGCATACACTCTATGGGCATTGACTCGGAACCTTACTTCATCCTACTGCCTCAGAGTATACCAGGTTATGCAAAACCTGTCAAGTTGGGTGTTTGACAGGTTCAGTAGTTTTCATTTTGGACCAAGACACACCGACGAGCATCTTGGGAGCTTCTGTCAAAACAGGGAATTGCTGGCCCGTCGAGTATTCCTAGCCTGTGCAGCGAAGCGATCGTCCGCAACTGATGGGTCGCTTGTGCTTGCCTTCGACTGGCTTTTCGAGTACAATGCGCACGCATCTTGTCGGAGGATTCGATAGGATGTTGAATCTATGGCTCTTCGAGGGCTGTCACGCAAGTGAGGAGCGCACATGTTGGCTGATTGGGCTCGAGGGTCGGAAAGGCCCGTCAAGCTTATCTTTCCCAACTGGCGATTTCCCCTCAACGTGAAAACCGGGGAGAAAGGCGGATATCGGTGGATATGCTCAATCCAGTGTCGAAAACCCACAAAACCCAATCGTTGGTTGCAGGTCTCGATATCGGATCACGAACCATCGCC
The DNA here is from genome assembly GCA_050053615.1 of Anaerolineae bacterium. Lineage (GTDB taxonomy): Bacteria > Chloroflexota > Anaerolineae > JAAYZQ01 > JAAYZQ01 > JASFTJ01. The sequence goes on from JASFTJ010000248.1 coordinate 4,098, forward strand.
TTGGTGGTGTGGGACGGCGAGCAGATCATCCATGCGGAGGTCGTGGACACTGGCGTTGATCCGCTGAACAATGCCCGGTCGTTGGTGGAAAAGCACCCTTCTGGTCGTTTGGTCGCCACTGGCTACGGCCGCCACTTGGCCGCCGAGCGCGCATTGGCCAAGGAGGTGATTTCAGAGATCAAGGCCTACGGCTTGGGTGCCCACCACTTGTATCCTGACGTCGGCACCGTGCTGGACATCGGCGGGCAGGATAGCAAAGCCATTCGCGTGGGCGGCGGCGGACGTGTGCTCCGCTTCGAGATGAACGACCGCTGCGCCGCTGGGACAGGCCGCTTTCTGGAGAACATGGCTCGTGCCTTGGGCATGGAGGTAGAAAGATTGGGGCCTCATGCTCTAGAGACCGGTGATCGAGCAGTGCGCATTTCCAGTATGTGCACCGTTTTTGCGGAATCGGAGGTGGTATCCCTCATCGCCCGGGGCGAGGACAGCCGCCGTGTGGCCCTGGGGTTACATCAAGCCATCGTCGACCGAGTTGGCGGCATGGTCCGGCGCGTCGGCGTGCAAGAACGCTTTGTCTTTGCCGGCGGTGTAGCCTACAACCCATGCTTGCAACGGCTCTTGGCCGAGGCGTTGGGGGTTCCCATCACCGTACCGGACAATCCGCAAATCGTAGGGGCGCTGGGCGCCGCTCTGCACGCACAGCAAACGATCCATGACTAGGGGATTTTGCCATGATCTATCTTGACAATGCAGCCACGTCCTGGCCCAAGCCGCCGGGCGTGGTCGAGGCGATGACATACTTTCTGAATGAGGTGGGGGCTAATCCGGGACGGTCTGGGCACCGGTTGTCGTTG
>JASFTJ010000249.1:0-4941 GCA_050053615.1 Anaerolineae bacterium
CGATGGAGGGAAGCGCAGATCCTGTCTTGCTATTACAGGATCTGCGTTTTTGTGTCCTTCTGATGCTTGGTGGTCAGAATGACGTCAGGTCTCCTCGCCGCTTGCTATGGAATTCACAAGAGAAGTGGGGTGACTTGACACTGCTGCTCACTTGCGGTATTATCTACAAAGTCGGAATCGCTCAGTATGGAGCAAATGCTGTCAAAGGGGACGTCTAAACCCACCAGAGTCTCCTCCCCCAGGCTCGATCTGTGTGCGTATTCCTTTGACATAAAGACTGTCCCGAGCATTGTTTGTTGGGCCTCGGGAACCCAAGTAGATCTTGGGAAAACCTTTGTCAGGAGGGTGGAATGAGCCTATGGATAATTGACAAAGAGGCAATGGCTCCCTTTGTCGCCGAAATGATGGATGACTACCGAGTGGTCGGGCCGGTGGAGAGGGGCATCAAGTTTGCCTTTGACGACATCACAGACCCGACCGATCTACGGCTGGATTACAGCACCTCGATTCTGCCGCCCAAGAAATACCTGCAGCCGCAGGAGGAGCGTATGATGACCTTTACTCGCACCGGCAAGCCGGTCGTGGATATGGTCATCGAAGCGCCGCCCACGGTGATTCTTGGAGTCCATACGTGTGACCTGCACGGAATGAGGGTGCTAGATGAAGCCTTCAAGCAGGGCCATCCCGATGCCTACTATCTCAGGCGGCGGGAGAACACGGTGCTGGTGGGGATTGAGTGCCTGGAGCCGTGTGATGAGCACTCGTTTTGCAAGAGCATGGGTACACTCACGGAGAGTGAAGGCTACGATCTGCACTTGACCGATCTCGGGGCGGCGTACGCTGTGGATGTGGGTTCGGAAGTGGGAAGAGCGTTGTTAAAGAAGTACAGCAGCGCCCGTAAGGCGAACAACGAGGATATGCAGCTGGTCAACAAGGTGCTGGGCGCCAAGTGGTCGCGCTTCCCGTACAAGCTCAACTTTGACGTGGGCGAACTGTCGTCGCTGATGAACCAATCATACGACAGCTATGTCTGGGATGATCTGGCCGAGATTTGCCTGGCTTGCGGGCAGTGCACGCTGGTTTGTCCCACCTGCTTCTGCTTCAACGTCTTTGACGAGGTCGAGTTGAATCTGAAGGACGGTGAGCGCCGCCGCCGCTGGGACTCGTGTCAATTGGATGAGTTCGCCCGCGTGGCCGGTGGTGAGAACTTTCGCGAGCACCAGGCCGCGCGGTTGCGTCATCGCTTCATGCGCAAGGGGCGCTACCTCATCGAGAAATACGGTGAGCTGGGCTGCACGGGCTGCGGCCGCTGTGCCCGCTCATGTCTGGTTGACATTTCCCCGGTGAATGTGTTCAACGAACTGCATGGCTGCAGGGCTTAGGAGGTGTGAATACGATGGCAGCTGTTCACAAAGAATCCGTCTATCTACCGACAATGGCCCGTCTGCTCGAGGTTGAGCAGGTGACCAAGTTGGAAAAGCTGTTCACCTTGGAACTGCCCGACGGGGGTCACCTGGGAAACGAGCCGGGCCAGTTCGTCGAGGTATCGCTGTTGGGTATCGGGGAGGCGCCGATCTCTATTAGTTCCTCGCCCAGCCGTAGCAATGGCACTTTTGAGTTGTGTGTCCGCCGCGTGGGTGACGTGACCAACGCGATGCACCAACTGGAACCAGGAGCGATGCTGGGCATCCGCGGCCCCTTTGGTGAGGGGTTTCCTATCGCCAAGATGAAGGGCAAAGATGTGCTCTTTGCCGCGGGAGGGCTGGGTCTGGCGCCGCTGCGCTCGCTCATTAACCAGGTGCTGGATGAACGGGGGTTTTATGGCCGAGTGATCATCCTCTATGGCACCAAAAATCCCGGCGAGATCCTGTTCAAAGATGAACTGTTGCAGTGGGCCGAGCGGAACGACGTCGAGTTCCACATGACCGTGGATCGCGACGACGAACAGTGGACGGGGAATGTAGGCGTCATAACCACACTGTTCCCCAAGATCACTGTCAATCCGCGCAACACCGTCGCCGCGACCTGTGGCCCGCCGATTATGTACCGATTTGTATTGATGGAGATGCTGGGCAAGGGGATTCCCGAGACACAAATCTACCTGTCGCTGGAGCGGCGGATGAAGTGCGGCGTGGGCAAGTGCGGCCATTGCCAGATCGACAAGCTGTACTGCTGCCAGGATGGGCCGGTCTTTCGGTACGCCGACATCAAGGGATTGGAGGAAGCGTTGTAATGGCCGAGAATGGTAGACCGAAGGTTGCGTTTTTTGACTTTGCCTGCTGCGAGGGTTGTCAGCTCACCGTAGTCGACGCTTTGCAGACCCACCTGGAACTGCTCGACGCGGTCGAGATCGTCCAGTTCCGTGAGGCGATGACCGAAAAGGGTGAGGATTACCAGATTGCCTTTGTCGAGGGCTCGTGCACGCGGAAGGAAGATGAGGAGCGTCTAAAAAAGATCCGCGAGCAGGCAGCCATCGTCGTTGCCCTGGGGGCCTGCGCCCACACGGCCGGCGTCAACGCCCTCAAGAACATCCAGCCGTCGCTGCAGGACGTGCGCGAGTACGTCTATGGCGACAAGTGGGATTGGTACGACAGCTATCCGGCCCGGCCGATCAGCGCGGTCATCCAGGTGGATGCCTTCATCCCCGGCTGCCCCATCGACCGCTTCGAGTTTCTGGGCGTGGTCAAGAACGTGCTACTGGGCAAAAAGCCGGGCATCCCCGACTATCCGCTCTGCGTCGAATGCAAACTTAAAGAAAACGTCTGTCTCTTTGACAAGGGCGGCACCTGCCTGGGGCCCATTACACGCGCCGGCTGCGACGCCATCTGCCCCACCTACGGGGATGGCTGCGAGGGCTGCCGGGGCCTGATCCCGCATCCCAACGAGAATGCCATGAAGGACGTGCTGGAAAAGGCGGGGTTGACCGTCGAACAGTTGATGGCCAAGATGACAATGTTCAACGCCTTCCAGCCTGCTCAGGTTGAGGTTTAGGAGACAAGAATGAGTGAAGTGAACGTAAACGTTGATGTCCATCACCTGACCCGCGTCGAGGGCCACGGCAACATCGTCGTGGATGCCAAGAACGGTGAAATCATCCAGTGCGAATGGCAGGTCGTCGAAGCTCCGCGCTTTTTCGAGGCGATGCTGCGCGGCCGGCCCTATTACGAGGCGTCGCACATCACCTCGCGCATCTGCGGCATCTGCTCGGTGGGCCACGCCACGGCTTCACTGCGGGCCACCGAGACCGCCCTCGGCGTTGAGGTCTCGGAGCAGACCGAGCTGCTGCGCAAGTTGATGTTCCACGGCGAAATGATCGACAGCCACGTGCTGCACGTCTATATGCTCGTCGCCCCCGACTTTTTCGGGGCGGGGAGTGTGCTGCCCCTGGCGTCGAGCCATCCTGAAGTGGTGCTGCGGGCACTGCGCATCAAAAAGCTGGCCGGCGACATCTGCGCTGTCATCGGCGGGCGGCACACGCATCCCATCGCCATGACCGTCGGCGGCTTTACCCATCTGCCCACCGAGAAGGAGTTGCTCGACATGCGCGAGCGCTTTGTGGCCGCCCGCGAGGACATGGACGAGACGATCTCGTTGCTGGCAGGCCTGCCCTGGCCCCAGTTCGAGCGCGAGACCGAGTATGTGTCGCTCCAGAAGGACGACGAGTACGCCTACATCGACGGCCGGATCGTGACCACGGACGGTTTCATCTACGATCTGCCCGACTATCGCCAGGTGACCAACGAGTACCTGGTGCCGCAATCGACGGCCAAGTGGGCCAAGCACAACCGCGAGAGCTACATGGTTGGCGCGCTGGCCCGATTCAACAATAACTACGACCAGTTGCACCCCCGGGCCAAGGCTGCAGCCGAGGAATTGGGCATGAAGCCAGTTGTCATTAACCCCTTCCTCAACAGTGCGGCCCAGGCGGTGGAGATGGTTCACTGCGTCGAGGACGCGATCGAGCTCATTGACAAGTTGGTGGGCCGGGGCATCGAGGAGGAGCCGCTCTACGAGTTCCAGGGCAAGGGCGGCGAGGGCGTCGGCTCCTGCGACGTACCGCGCGGTATCCTGTTCCACAACTATGTCATCGACGATGAGGGGCTGATCCAGGGCGCGAATTGCATCATTCCCACCAACCAGAACCACGCCAACATCCAGCACGACATGGAAGCCCTGGTGCCCCAGATTCTGGACAAGCCCCAGGACGAGATCCGGCAGACGCTGGAGATGCTGGTGCGGGCCTACGACCCCTGCATTTCCTGCTCGACGCACCTTTTGAATGTAGAGTTTGTGTAGTGAGAAGCAGGGGGAATGAGGAATACGGGGATGAGGAACAAGGAGGCATTTGATTCCTCGTCCCTCTCTGCTCGTCCCCCATCACCTAGCACCCTCGTTGTCGGATTAGGTAATCCGCTGCGTGGAGACGACGGCGTGGGGGTACGTGTGGCTCAGGCCTTGGCCGAGCAAGGGCTTCCCGATCGCGTGGAGGTAGTGGACGGCGGGACACAAGGGCTGGGCCTGGTCAATCTGATGGCTGGGTGGCAGCGGGTAATCCTGGTGGACGCGGCCGACATGGGCAAAGCCCCAGGCCAGTTTGTCCGCTTCACGCTGGACGAGGCGCAGCTGCGAGGCGATGACCAGCACCTCTCCATCCACGCTGCTGGCCTGCGCGACGCCTTGTTACTGGCCCGGGCGCTCAAGATACTGCCCGCTAAGGTGATTGTTTTTGGAGTGCAGCCAGCCATGCTGGAGTGGGACCGCGATCTGAGCCCTGGAGTCGAAGCTGCGTTGCCTGCTCTGATCAACGCCATTCTGAATGAAGTCACGGACAGTGAATCGTGATCGGTGATCAGTGGATGATCGCAGTCAGAACTGGACACCGACCACTGATCATTGAACAAACGAGGAGGAAGGCAAATATGGCAAACGAAAAGATCTTGA
>JASFTJ010000250.1:0-4932 GCA_050053615.1 Anaerolineae bacterium
GTTGTCGAGTTGCCCACCCGCGAGGCCCTGGCCGGCGTTCGGCAGATGCTCTACTTGTTGATTGTGCTGATCGCTGTTGGAGTTGTGGCAGCCGGCGGTCTGGGATATGTGGTGCCCCGCCGCATTGTCCGCCCCCTTGCGGCACTGCAGAAAGGAGCCCAGGAGATCGGCGCTGGGCGCTTGGACCATGTCATCGAAGTGCAGACTGGCGATGAGATGCAAGACCTGGCCGAGTCGTTCAACCAGATGGCTGCCAACCTGAGGGAATCCCGTGACGAGCTTGAAACTTGGGGCCGCGAACTAGAGATCCAGGTTGAGGAGCGCACGCGCGAATTGGCCGAGGCTTCGGACCGCGAGCGCCGTCGTGCAGGTCAGCTCCAGATCAGCGCCGAAGTGTCTCACGCCATCGCTTCGGTGCGCGATCTGGATCAACTGTTGCCCGAGGTGACACAGCTGATCGGCGAGCGATTCGGCTGGTACCATGTAGGTATCTTTTTGTTGGACGCTGCAGGCGAATATGCCGTGCTCCGGGCGGCCAACAGCGAGGGGGGGCGGCGCTTGCTGGCCCGTGCCCACAAACTCAAAGTCGGGGAGGTGGGCATCGTCGGTAGTGTCACCGGGACCGGAGAGCCCCGCATCGCCTTGGACGTTGGTGACGATGCCGTCTATTTCGACAACCCCGATATGCCCGAGACTCGCTCCGAGATGGCCCTGCCGCTGCGGGTAGGTGACCAGATCATCGGTGCCTTGGACGTACAGAGCAAGGCGCCAGAGGCCTACGATGAGGAGGATGTGTCCCTGTTGAGCAACCTAGCTGACCAGGTGGCCATCGCTATCGAAAATGCCCGTCTTTTTAGGCAGACCCAGGACGCCCTGGAGGAAGTTCAGAAGCTGCACCGCCAGTACGTGGAGCGCGAGTGGACGGACGTGGCTTCCCGGCAGGGTGACTTGACCTACGAATATCGACGGGCCGGTACGCCTGCTCTGGCAGACCAGCCGCTGCCTGAGGTGGACAAAGTACTGGCCGGGGAAGACGTGGTGGTCTTGTCTGATCGCTCGGAGGAGGATGACGGCAATGGCCGCGGACAGAGGGCGGCCCGAGCGGCGTTAGCTGCGCCCATCAAACTGCGCGATCGGGTCATTGGTGTGCTGGATCTGCAAGAAACCGAGAGCCCCCGCGACTGGACCAACGACGAGATCACGCTGGTACAGGCCGTCAGCGATCAGGTAGCCCTAGCCCTGGAGAATGCACGCCTGTTTGCTGATACGCAGCGCCGTGCCGAGCAGCTGGCCACCCTGCAACGAATCGGCTTGACCATCACCTCCGCGCTGAACCTGGACGAGGTGCTCACTGCCCTGCATGAACGGATCGAACGGATTATGGATGCTAGTTTCTTCTACGTCGCACTGTACGATAGGGAAACTGGACTCGTGGACTTTCCGCTGATGTTCAGTGACAATGAGCGGATCGAGACTGAGGCGCGGAGCATAGGCGAACGGCCGGGTATCACGGGTCACATCATCCAGACCGGGCAGCCATTGCACATTGATGACCTCAGCGCTGTGCCGGACGATGCTCCCTATCGTGGCATCTATGTCAGTGAACGGCAGCCCAGTTCTTTCTTGGGTGTACCTCTGGAGTTCCGTGATGAGGTGTTCGGGGTGCTCTCGGTGCAGAGTCACGCGACCAATGCCTACACCGAGGCCGATGTCGACCTGCTGGCGACCATTGCCACCCAGGCTTCGATTGCAATTCAGAATGCTCGCGCCTACGAGCGCTTGGTCGAGACGGCCGAGGAGCTGCGCGAGATTGACCGGCTCAAGACCCAGTTCCTGGCCAACATGTCCCACGAGCTGCGCACGCCGCTCAACTCGATCATCGGCTTCTCGCGTGTGCTACTCAAGGGGATCGACGGCCCGCTTACCGAGCTTCAGCAGACTGACCTGACCTCTATCTACAGTAGTGGTCAGCACCTGTTAGGCCTGATCAACGACATTTTGGATATGTCCAAGATCGAAGCGGGCAAGATGGAACTCGCCTATGAAGAGGTGCAATTGCAGGACATCTTTAAGGGTGTGCTGTCCACCTCCCGGGCCCTGGTCAAAGATCAACCGGTTGACTTGCGAACCGACATCCCGGACGATCTTCCCACAGTCTGGGCCGATTCCCAGCGTGTTCGCCAGGTGCTCATCAATCTCATGTCCAACGCCGCCAAGTTCACCGATGAGGGATACATCGCCTTGCGGGCTGGGGTGGGTGACAGATTCGTGACCATCAGCGTTCAAGACACCGGCGTCGGCATTGAGCCGGAGGCGCAGAAACGGCTGTTTATCCCTTTCCAGCAGGTGGATGGCTCGACGACGCGTCGCGCCGGGGGCACTGGACTGGGCCTGGCCATCAGTCGGAGCTACGTGGAGATGCACGGCGGCGAGATCTGGGTCGAGAGCGAGCCCGGCAAAGGTTCCACGTTTGTCTTCACGCTGCCCATCTACGGGGTTGTGCGTGAGCGGAAGGACGAGATAGCAGAAATCGAGCTCGATCCGAACAAGAAGGCCATCCTGGCCGTGGATGATGATGCTGGCGTAATCTCGCTGTTGCGGCGCTATCTCGAACACGACGGTTATCAGGTGATCGGTGTGATGACATCGTCCCATGCTCTGGAGAAGGCTCGCGGGCTGGCCCCCCATCTGGCGGCGATCACGCTTGACGTGGTGATGCCCAACATGGACGGCTGGGAGGTGCTTCGGGCTTTGAAGCGAGATCCAGAGACCAAAGACATCCCCGTCGTCCTGTGCAGCATTGTGGAGGGTCTGGAACAAGGGCTGCACATGGGGGCCTCCGCCTGCCTGCGAAAGCCTGTCACCCGCGATGAGGTGTTGGAGACGCTGGAGCGGGTAGAGTGTGCAGTGTGACGCCAAACCCAGAAAAGAGTTCGGAAGCAGAAGGAAGAACTGCAGGATATGACTAGACAGATCTGGACCGAATGTGCAAGTTGTCACTTTCGAGAATCTTTAGATCGGCCCTTGTTGACTTGCCCCGACTGTGGTGGCGAATGGCTCGACGTACGATATGACTACCCAGCCCTAAAAGCCCAGTTGCCTGATCTGTTGGCTTTGCGGCCGTTCACCATGTGGCGCTACTGGGATCTGTTGCCGCTGCGCGATCCGGCCAACGTCCTGACCATGGGGGAAGGCGGGACTCCCTTGGTGCGCGTGGCCAACCTGGGGATGATGTTAGGCCGTCCCAACCTTTTCGTCAAGGATGAGCGCCAGGGCCCAACCGGCTCCTTCAAAGATAGGCAGGCTTCGCTGGCAGTTTCCTTCATGAAGGAACAGGGCATCACCGAAGCGGTGGTCGCTTCCACTGGCAATGTGGCCATCTCCTACTCGGCCTATTCAGCCCTGGCGGGCATCAAGCTGTGGACCTTTCTCGTCAGTAGCGTGCCGGCCGACAAGATGCGCGAGGTGGCCCTGTATGGCTCGGAGGTGGTCAAGGTCACTGGCACCTACGATCAGACCAAACAGGTCGCGGCCGACTTTGCTCGACATAAAAACTTGCACCTTGACCGGGGCATCAAGAGTTTTGCAGCCAAGGAAAGCATGAAAACGGTGAGCCTTGAAATTGCCGAGCAGCTAGGTTGGATGTTGGATGCCGACAATTCACCAGAGCGCTCGCTCTTTGAATATTCGGGTTCCAACCGCCAAGCTCCAAAGTTTCGCGCGCCCGATTGGTACATCCAAGCGGTCAGCGGCGGATTGGGACCGGTCGGCGTGTGGAAGGGGTTTGAAGAGCTATACGACATGGGTTTGGTGGATCGTATGCCCAAGCTGGCCTGCATCCAGGTTACCGGTTGTGCGCCCATGGTCCACTCCTTTGAGAAGGGGCTGGAGGAGGCTGAACCGGTCACCAATCCTCAGACGCTTATCACCACTGTTGCCACCGGCTATCCGGGGCTGGCCTATGGCTTTCTGCGCCGGGTGATCCTGGAGCATGGAGGAGCTTTTGAGGCAGTTAGCGACGACGAAGCCTTCCGGGCGATGCATGTCATGGCCAAGATGGATGGCATTTCGATGGAGCCGGCGGCCGGGATGGCTTTTGCGGGACTGTTCAAGCTGGTCAGCAAAGGCATGGTCAAGCCAGACGATGTGGTGGTCGTCAACTGCTCGGGTCATACTTTCCCGGTGGAGAAGCATCTGCTGGATGACGCCTGGGCGCAAAGCCTCGACGCGGCAGAGCCCGATCGTCCTGGGCTGGCCGAAGAAGGCCTGCTCGCCTCGCTGGATCGCCTGGATACCCGCGTGCAGCGTATCGCCATTGTGGAGGACGACCCCGACGCCCGGCGGTTGCTGCGACGTGTGCTACAGGCGCGTGGTGAGTATCAGATCTTTGAGGCTGAGGGGGGTCAGGAAGGGATCGAATTGGTACGCGAGCACCGCCCCGATCTGGTGCTGTTGGATCTGATGATGCCAGGGGTGGATGGCTTTGGGGTCCTGGAGGCGATCCGCGCCGACGAGGACTTGGACGACACGCGCATCATTGTCATCACAGCCAAGACTCTGACTGCCAGCGAGCGCCGTCGCCTCAGCGGACAGATCGAACTGCTGTTGCAGAAAGGCTCTTTCCTGGATGACGACCTGTTGGAGGAGATCCTAGATACCCTCAAAGGTTAGTAGAGGATTGGTGTATCGCTTGCGCGCGCGGCGTGACAAACTGCGTGCTGTGCAACACGTTTGCCCTCCAAAGTCTCAAGGGTGAGAATCTGATTCATCCTCTGCGTCTTTGGGGAAGAGGCTCAGCCACCACGTTTCCTCATCGGCGATTTGAAGGCCGGTATCCCGCCCGATGAGCAGGATGCTGGTCACAAACACCCCCGCGCCAAGCCACTGCAGGGGCGCAAAGCTCTCCCCCAGCAGGACAAAGGCGACGAGTAC
>JASFTJ010000251.1:0-4931 GCA_050053615.1 Anaerolineae bacterium
ATAGTAGTCCAGGTCCTTGTTGAGGGTGTTAATACCCATGGAGTGGGCGGTGCGAATGACATTGCCCACACCGACCATGTCCAACACCTTGACGGCCGGGATGTTGCGCGATTGGGCCAGGGCCGTCCGAAAGTTTCGGGGCCCGAGATACTTGCGATCATAGTTCTCGGGGCAGTAGGGCGGGTTGGGGTAGTCGTCAAAGCAGACGTGGACATCCATGACCAGTTCGGCGGCGGTGTGTCCCTGGTGGAAAGCGGTCACGTAACTGAAGGGCTTGAACGACGAGCCCGGCTGACGAGGGGCCACGGCTACGTTCACGTTGCCGTCAATCTCTTCGCTCCAGTAGTCAATGCTGCCCACCATGGCCAGGATCTCACCGGTGCGGCTGCGCAGGACCACCACTGCTGCGTTCGACACATCATAATCTTGCTCCTGGAGCTTTGCAATCTGTTTCCGCGTCTCCTCCTCGGCCACGCGGTTGATGTCCATGTCCACGGTGGTATAGACTTTCAGGCCACCCCGATAAAGGGTGTTCGAGTCGTACTTGTCCTCCAGCTGCTTGAGTACGTACATGGCAAAGTGGGGGGCCTTGATGTCGTAGCGTTTTAGCATCGAAGTGTGGACGTTCAGTCTTTCGGCATAGGCCCCATCGGCCTCCGTCTGGGTGATAAAGCCCTCGTCCACCATCCGGTCCAGAGCAATCCGCTGCCGTTTTTTGGCTTCGTCGGGGTTGTCGATGGGGTTCATAGCCGGATATTGGACGATAGGCGCTAGCATGGCGCACTCGGCCAGGGTCAGCTCCTGGGCGTGTTTACCAAAGTAGACCTGAGCCGCCGCCTCGACGCCGATGGCCCAGTTGCCATAGTAATTTGTGTTCAGGTACCATTCCAGGATCTGGTCTTTGGAGTAGAGTCGCGAGATCTCGAGGGCCAGGATGGCCTCTTTGATCTTGCGGGCGTACGAGATTTCGTAGCGTTCCTCTTCGGGGATGAGGATGTTCTTGACCAACTGCACGGTGATCGAGCTGCCTCCCTGAACCCCCTTGCCCTGAAGGTTTAGAATAAAGGCCCGGGTGATGCCCTGCGGATCGATGCCGATGTTGGTGTAAAAGGTTTTGTCCTCCAGCGCGATCGTCGCGCTGCGGAAATCTTCTGGGATCTGCTCCAGGGGCAACAATGTGCGGTCGCCGCGTCGGGGGTCGATGACCTCCATGAGCAGCACCTGTCCACTGCGGTCATAGATTTTGGTTGTCTCAAAGTTCTCTTGCGCAGTGACGATCTCGTTCGGATCAGGCAGGTCCTTGGCATAGTACGTGTACACACTGACCACCGTGCCCACCCCGGCCAGTATGGCGAACAGGATGCTAAGCAGCGACACTACAGCCAAACCAGCGGCAAGCTGCAGGGCTATCCTACTGGCCCCGCCTCTGGCCCGTTCGCGCCGCTGGCGACGTTGGCGCAACAAGATGGCTCTTTCCTGTGTGTTCATCTCTCGACTCCTGGACCGCTTCGATCTGACTCGCTGCCTGCCCTGCAGGGAAGGATGGCGAGCGGAAGGGCGACTCGGCAACCATCATCCTGAGCGCGAAGGGTTGCCCTACGAGAAAGGGGCAGCGGACCGCCAGGCGGTCCTCTTCCCCCTTCTCCCCACTGCTATGTTAGCAAAAAACAGCCCAAAAGGCAAGCGTCGCCCCGACAGGTAACATCCGGCAACCCATTGGCTGGCCCACACTTGAGCCACGCTGTCCGAACGTCACATGCGCCGCACCCGTTGCATCATGCGCAAAACCTGCCTTCGACGTTTATAGCTTTCGTCCGGCTCACCCGTGGGCGCTTCCTCAGTCAAGACACTAGCCAGGAGGTCCTCCAGATCGTCGTCCTCGGCGTACCAGTGCACCAAGCCGCAGCCAAGGCATGTCCAGGCTTGGGCCGTCAACGTCGGTGGCTTCTCATCCGACTCGTCGACAGGCGAAGCCAATGTCAGGGTGATCTCGGGCTGAAACGGCCCGGCCAACGCCGCGCCGCAGGCGATACACGCTCTTGATTCATCCATTTGCTGTTTCACCAACTATACGCGCGGCATCATTGGGATCTTGATGCCGTGGTCTCGTGCGAACTCGATGGCTTTCGGATAGCCGGCGTCCACGTGGCGGACGACGCCGGCACCAGGATCGTAGGTCAGCACTCGCTTCAGACGGCGGGCTGCTTGCGGCGTGCCGTCGGCGACAATGACCTGGCCGGCGTGCAAGCTGTAGCCGATGCCCACTCCACCGCCGTGGTGGTAGCTGACCCATGTCGCTCCACCGACGGCGTTCAAGGCAAAGTTGAGGATGGGCCAATCGGCGATGGCGTCCGAACCATCCATCATGCCTTCTGTCTCCCGATTGGGGCTGGCCACCGATCCGCAATCCAAATGATCGCGGCCGATGACGACCGGTGCGCTGATCCGCCCGCTGGCCACGGCGTCGTTGAAGGCCAGGCCGGCCCGATCCCGCTCGCCGTACCCCAGCCAGCAGATGCGGCTGGGCAGCCCCTGGAATGCGACCTGCTCCTGGGCCATCTTGATCCATCGCACCAGATGCTCCTTCTCCGAGAAGAGGTCCATGATGATCTGGTCGGTCTCATAGATATCCTGCGGGTCGCCGGAGAGCGCCACCCAGCGGAAGGGCCCCTGGCCTTCGCAGAACAGCGGCCGGATGTAGGCTGGTACAAAGCCGGGGTAGACCCACTCGCCGTCGGGATCGCCGCCGACCTTGGCCTGGGTGTAGCCGGCGTTGAAGGCCATCTGCCGCAGGTTGTTGCCGTAATCAAAGACCACCGCGCCCTGTTTTTGCATTTCGACCATGGCTTGGCAGTGCTCGGCCATGGCCTGCATCGAGCGCCGCTGATATTCCTTTGGATCGTGCCGGCGTAGAGCCTCGGCCTCTTGCAGGGTCATGTCCTTGGGCACATACATCAGCGGGTCGTGGGCGCAGGTCTGGTCGGTGACGATATCGGGCGTCACGCCGCGCACCACCAGCTCGGGGAACACGTCGGCGGCGTTGCCGAGGAGGCCGATGCTCCTGGGCTCCTCCCGATCCACCGCCTCCTCGACCAGGATCATGGCTTCTTCCAGGTCGTCCACGACAACGTCGAGGTAGCGGTGGTCCAGGCGGCGCTGGGCGCGCCAGGGATCGATCTCGACGACGAGGGTTACCCCCTCGTTCATGGTCACGGCCAGGGGTTGGGCGCCGCCCATTTCACCCAGGCCGGCGGTGAGCACAAATTTGCCCCGCAGGCTGGCGGTGGGGCCAAAGTGCTTTCGGGCCGCCGCGGCCAAGGTTTCGTAGGTTCCCTGCAGGATGCCCTGGGTGCCGATGTAAATCCAGCTGCCGGCCGTCATTTGACCGTACATGATCAGCCCCTCGGCCTCCCAGCGATCAAAGTTCTCCTGGGTGGCCCAGGCCGGCACGATGTTGGTGTTGGCGATAATCACCCGGGGGGCGTCCTCGTGGGTGCCAAAGACCCCCACGGGCTTGCCGCTCTGCACCAGAAGCGTCTCGTCTGGCTCCAGTTCCCGCAGGCTCTCCAGAATGGCGTCAAAGCACGCCCAGTTCCGGGCCGCCCGGCCCCGTCCGCCATAGACGATGAGATTATCAGGATCGCCGGCCACTTCCGGGTCCAGATTGTGCTGGATCATGCGGTAGGGCGCTTCGATGAGCCAGTTCTTGCAGGTCAGTTCGAGTCCCCGTGGGGGGTGGATTACGCGTTTTGTCATCGTTGTCCTCCTATGCTCATACGTCAAAGTACAGCGCCATCTCGTAGGGATGGGGCCGGTCGCGCACTTGTAGGTGCTCGTTCTTCAGCTTGTAATCGATCCAATCCTGGATGAACTCGGCGTCCATCACGCCATCGGCCAGCAAAAAATCGTGATCGGTATCCAGCGCCTCCAGCGCTTCGCCCAACGAGGTGGGCAGTCCTTGGATCTTTCCCCGCTCTTCTTCCTCCCAGGTAAAGATGTTGGTGTCAAAGGGGCCGAAACCGGCGTCGGTGGGGTCGATCTCGTTCAGAATGCCGTCCAGGCCGGCCATCAGCTGCGCGGCCATAGACAAATAGATATTGCCGGTGGCGTCGGGCGGGCGAAACTCGATGCGTTGGTCGTAGGGGTTGTTGGCGTACAGGGGAATCCGCACGGCGGCGCTGCGGTTACCCACGGAGAAGAAGAGGTTCACGGGCGCTTCATAGCCCGGCACCAGCCGTCGGAAGGAGTTGGTGCTGGGGTTAGTGAACGCCAGTAGGGCCGGGCCATGGCTGAGTAATCCGCCAATGTAGTAGAGCGCCATATGGCTCAGCCCGGCATAGCCCTCCGGATCGTAAAAGAGGGATTTGCCATCCTCTATCAGCATCTGGTGAAAGTGCATCCCATTGCCCGCTTCGCCAAAGATCGGTTTGGGCATAAAGGTGACTGTCTGGTCATAGCGGGCAGCGGTCATCTTGGTTGCGTATTTGACCAGCATAGCGGCGTCGGCGCTTTCCAGCAAGCCCATCAGCGGAGTCTCGATTTCTACCTGCCCAGGCCCGCCCACCTCGTGGTGGTGGTACTTGATCGGGACACCCATTGCCTCCAGGTGCAGGCACATCTCGCTGCGCAAGTTGTAGAGCGAATCCCTGGGTGGATGGGCGTGGTAGCCGCCATGCATGGGGATGTAGTGTCCCAGCCCACCCTCGGGGCTGTTCCAGATCCCTTCCGCCGACTCGAGCCGATAGCCGACCGAGTGAACTTTGTTCTCAAAAGCCACCGAATCAAAGATATAGAACTCGAACTCCGGTCCCCACTGGCTTCCGTCGGCAATGCCAATCTCCTGCAGTCTCTTTTCCGCCCGCCGGGCGATGTTGCGTGGGTCGCGAGGGAAGTCCTGTCGGGTGTCGGCTTCCTTGGCTGAGCAGATAAAG
>JASFTJ010000252.1:0-4923 GCA_050053615.1 Anaerolineae bacterium
CAGGGTCCACGAGATCCGAGGGGAGATGAACCCTGGTTTTGGCGGCATCCATCCAGAGCCCATCGCACGCTATCTGAACGCGCTGGTCGCAGCCATCCAGACTCACCACGCCGACGTGGGTTTGGCCACCGACGGGGACGCCGACCGCATCGGCGCCATGGACGCCCATGGCAACTTTGTAGATCCGCACCACATCTTTGCCTTGGGTTTGCGCTACCTTGTGGAAAAGCGAGGCTGGGGAGGGACCGTGGTCAAGACTGTCTCCACGACAATGATGGTGGACCGGCTAGCAGCCCAATACGACCTGCCGCTGAAAGAGACGCCGGTGGGCTTTAACTACATCGCTGATCACATGATTGATGATGACGTGCTCATCGGCGGGGAAGAGTCAGGAGGACTCAGCATCAAGGGGCACATCCCCGAGGGCGATGGGTTGTTGATGGGCCTGCTCCTGCTGGAGATCATCGCCGATGCAGGAGTGCCGCTCCAGGAATTGATCACTGACATACAGCAGCTGGCCGGTCCAGCCCGCTATGCTCGCACCGACCTGCGCTTGCGCCACCCCGTCGTCAAGGAGCAAATGGTATCCCGCCTGGTCGAGGATGCACCCCCAAGCATCGGGGGCGTCACCGTGCAGGACGTGGATACGCTGGATGGCGCCAAGTACCGCCTGGAAGATGATAGTTGGTTGCTCATCCGGCCCTCTGGCACGGAGCCGGTGTTGCGTGTCTATGCCGAGGCGCCAACTGACGCAAGGGTGCGAGCGCTGCTCGACTATGGTGAAAAGGTAGCGCACAGCGTGTAAGGCGAGGACCTCCGCCCGTCGCGGCCGCTTTCACACGGACTATAAGTCCAGGTTGAGATCCAGACAGATCGAGATCTGTCTCTATCTATCTGGATCTATCTCGATCTCGGCAGCCTCTCGTTGCTCGACCAGCCATTGTTCAAAGACGATGGCCCGTAGCGCCTCTCGCGTGTTGGCGCCCAGGGGACGGTTGGCCTGGTGGTCAAGCGTCTGGACGATGATGTAGCGGTCACCGACTTGGATCGGTCCCCGGACCTGACCGGGTGTACCGGCAAAGGCGGCATCTTCCACGTCGGGGAGTGTCCAACCCGGGCCCTGAGGGAACCAGCCCAGATCGCCGCCTCGGTCCCGGGTCTGATCATCCAACGATGCCTCTCTCGCCACCTTGGCAAAGTCCTCCCCCGAGGCCAGCCGGGCGAGCACGGCCGTTGCCTCTTCCTCTGTTGCCACGACAATCTGCCGCGCCCAGACCATCTCCATGGTGCCAGTGATCTCGGCCGTAACGTGGTCGCGGACCGCTCGATACAGAATGTCCTGACACACGTCTCGCTCAAACTCCTTGATGGTCTGACCCGTCCTTTCCAGCCAGGTTACGAGCCAATCCAGCCCCCCACCCTGCGAAATCTCTTCGACCACACGGCTCTGGATCTCCTCATCGGTGACGGTAATGTCAATCTCGACGGCAGCCTGTTGCACCAAGACGTCGTCAATCAGGAGGTCCAATACCTGGCGATGGAAGGTCGGCATCTGGGACCGAATCTCCTCACTCTGCACGTCCACTCCCGATGTCTCCAGCGCATCGAGGAACTGGGCCAGTTCCCGCTCAAAGGCGGACAAGCCAATGCCCTGTCCGTTGACTTGAGCAGCTAGCGGTTCGCCTGGCCCCGGCAGCTCGGCGCAGGGGATCTCGGGGCTGGGAGGGCCCGCTGGCGGAAAGCCATAGCCCTGCTTATAGGCCGGGTCGTAGACCACCCAATCGAGGCTACCGTACGGCAAGGCCAGCAGCGGCAGCAAAGCCATGCCCAGCAGGCTCAGGACCAGCGCCCCTGCGATCTTTAGAACCCGACCCACGCCTGCGCGGAGTTGTGGGCTCACGGCCCCGCCTCCGCCCGCTCGCGCGGAGTCAGCTGGAACATCGGTCCTACCGGCACCGGCTGGTAGGCGCCGATCAGCCCTTCGTCCAGCTCCATCACGTACACTGGGCGTTGTCCGAGTGACAGATCGATCAGGGCATACATCTCGTCGGCGTCGATCAGAAAGCGGTTGATGACCAGCACATCAGGCCGCTGCTCCTCCACGAGCTGCAGGTAGTGCATCGGCGGCGCAGAAGTCCACCAGCCAAAGATGATCGCGTTGGGAGAAGCTTCCCTGAGGGCGGCGTGAGCCCGATCGCGGGCGCGGGTGTCGTGGCGGACATTCACCAGGGGCCAATTAACGGTCAGCGCCACCGCTGCCAGGGCGACCAATCCCCAAGCCCACACCGGCGAAGGGCGGCGTTCTTCCCTGCGCCAGCCCTGTACCCAGCGGATCAACCAGGCATATCCTTCGCCAACCCACACGATCCACACCAAATACGACGGCACGAACATGGCGGCTTTGTCCACCACCCGATAATTGATGAAAAAGATGGAGTTTGTCACAAAGATCAGGCCCAACAGGGCAAGGTAGCGGGGTTTGTTCCGAGCCTGGGACCATATCCCCAATAATCCCGGGATCAAGCCAATGCCCAGGAAATTACCCCACAGCCAGTGAGCGGCTTGCCCGACCTGTCCAGGAAGCTCTGCTAGCGTGTAGCCAAACATCAAGTTACGGAACCCTTGGCCTGAAATCAGCCACCATACATTTGAGATACGGGTCAAGTTCAACGGGATAAAACGTCCCGTGGCGTCATAGTGACCGACATAATTAAAAGCCGGGTTGTCCAGATAGCGCAGAGGGATGTAAAGATAGGTCCCAAGCCCAGCCACAAAAGGGACCAGGAGCAGGAGAATCCGCTTCGGCCGCCAAAGCTCCCTGCCGGCAACGATCAGCAGAAAAGTCGCAAGGCCAGGAGCCAACAGGATGGCTCCCATGTGGTTAGCAAGGCTCAGACCATAGAGGAGTCCAAAGACAGCCAGTAGGCCATCGGAGCGGCTTGTCTCCCAATGCAGCAGCATCAACAGCAAGGCAGCCAGCAACAAGGTGTGAAGAGTATACACCTCGGCAACCACTGCCTGGGCCCAAAAGTAGTAGGAGAAGGCAAACAGAAGGGACGCCGCCAAGGCGGCCGCCTGCTGCCGTATCAATCTTCGTAATAAATGGTAAAGAAACACCACCGTCCCGGCGGCACACGCTCCCGACATTACGTTGAGCCGAAAGCCCACGTCACCGAATGGGAGGAGCAAGGAGAAGGCTTTGCCCAAAAGCAGATAGAGAGGATAGCCTGTGGCTCGTACCAGGCCGAGCGTGTGTGCTGCCGCCGAAAACTCGGCGCTGTCCAGGTTGTACACGGTCGAGCAGGCAGTGAGCAGATAGACCAGCAGCGGCAGCAGGAAAGCCGACCACACCGGCAGGCTGCCTGCCAGCCGAGCCAGGGTCCGTCGGGATGCGAGGGAACGAACACGGCCAAGTGCTGCATACGTGAAAAAGCGCAGCCATCTGCTCTTGCTCCAGCGGATTCGATCTTTTGTGCGGACGGGCAAGCGGCGGATCCCAATCGGCCTGGGTGCCAATGGCCCGATCGTCGATTCCAGCTGCTGGGCCCGGGCCTGCCGCAGTGCAGCCTGGACCCGGCTGCTGCTGGGATGGAACGCATAAGCTTTGCGAAGATAGACCAGCTGCGCCGCCTGGCTGGATGCCAGGCGAGCCAGCCGCAGCCAGGCCTCTTCGTCGTCGGGTTCCGCAACGAGAACCCAACGGAGGAAGCGGCGGGCACGGGGAAACCGACCGCGGCTCGCTGCGATCTCGGCTTCCTGCCACCATCGGCGGCGTTCTTCGGTTACGTTGTTTTGAGACGGTGTATGCTTCGGCACAAACTGCCTCTCAAGCCGATCCTTGATGGCGCCTCATATCACTTGGAGGAGAACACTCTTGACCGACTCAAACCTCTGTTCCCCATCCACCTACACTATACTTCATCCACGGCCCGAATTCAATTAGCCCAAGGTATGAAAAAGTGAAGCAGAGCTGGACCCTTGGCCCTAGTCCCCAGCTACCGAACCGATTCCCGACCCTCGGCGTCTCGATATCCCAAGTCCGTGCAAATCAAGTGATTTGCCTATTGACTGGGTCTATGTTATACTTCCGCCTGGTGTATAATCTCACACACCCTCGGACCGATTGGATTGTGCCAGTGAAGGCCATGCGCTGGTTCCCAATGGGATGAAGGGGGTGGACGGTAAAACAGTTGTAAGGAGGAAAAATGGCAAATATCAACATGAAAGCGCTCTTGGAAGCGGGAGTGCACTTCGGACACCGCACCCAGCGGTGGAACCCCAAGATGAAACCGTACATCTTTACCGAGCGTAATGGCATCCACATCATCGACCTCCAGCAAACGATCATCCGCTTGGAACAGTCCTATGATCTACTACGTGATACGGTTGCTGACGGTGGGATCATTGTGTTTGTCGGCACCAAGAAGCAGGCTCAAGAGAACCTGCGCGCGGCAGCGGAAAGATGTAGCATGCCATATGTAAATCAGCGCTGGCTGGGCGGTACGATGACAAACTGGCAGACCATCAAGCAGCGGATCAATTATCTGCTCGAGTTGGAGCAACGCCGGCAAGTGGGCGACTTTGACCGCTTGCCCAAGAAAGAAGCTTTGAAGCTGGAGCAACTGATCGACAAGCTGAATCGGCGGTTAGGTGGTATCAAAAACTTGACCCGACTCCCCGATCTGCTGCTTGTGGTGGATGTACGGCGCGAAGCAATCACCGTCAAGGAGGGCAATATCCTGGATATTCCCGTCATCGCAATGGTGGATACCAATTGTGATCCGGACCCCATTGACTTGGTGATTCCTTCTAACGACGACGCCATCCGGGCCATCAAACTCGTCGTCAATCACATGGCCGACGCAGTCACCGAGGGACTTCAAATTCGCCAGACGCTTCACGAGGACGAAGAGGTGCTGGAGG
>JASFTJ010000253.1:0-4903 GCA_050053615.1 Anaerolineae bacterium
CGGGGTTTGCGGGGGCGAGACCAGCCTGGGGTTGCGACGCTGGAGGGGATCTGAATAGAGAAGAGCAATTCTCCCAAAGGGAGAGTTGTGTCAGCTAATGAGGATGCCTCCTGACAGAGAAAGCGCAGGGATGGATGTTAGCCATCGCCTTGCTTTCATATTCGCTGAGCAAAGACCTTAACTTCTTGCTGCAACCTCTTTCCTACACGATCATTATGTATCTCCAGGTCACAGCGCGTTTGTAAATTCAACCAGAAGCGCTCGGAGGAACCGAAATGGCGCGACAGCCTTAGTAATACGCTGTTATACGCCTCTTTCCCCAAACAATCTTATTTATCCTGTGGGGATCAACGCTAATAATTTTCGCCAATCGACACTGACTCAACCCCATCGGCTTTAGAAGCTCTTCCAACAAGATTTCTCCTGGGCGAATTGGTCCTATCTCTTGCTCACCTACCTCCGTGTTAGGAAGGGCAATCCGGTATCTCAACCGAATCCGCACCTCCATCATGCCAGGCAACGCATATCCGCCATGGGTCATTTATCCTGATGCGGTGTTGCCCAGCTCGATTTCCTTTCAACTTCTCTAATCGATTTCCGGGAAGTAAGCGAAGGTCCTGCAATGTTTCGGCAGCATCCAAAAGCAACAACTTTCTCAATGCAGATCGATGGGTCGGAGATTGGGGGCAGGTTCGGTCGGTTGAAAGCGCGTAGTGCTTCCGGCGCAACGCTAGGCGCATCTGCTTGAGCAAGTGAGGTTTTGGATGGGTCATAGGGCTCCCCCTTTGTAGTTGCCTCAAGGTGCTGGATCGGCTATGCTATGTGATAATTTGCGTGGGCTGCACGCCATCACGCTGCCAGGGGTGTTTCACGATCTTTGCGTCTTTCATGGTGCAACCAGAACGGAATATTGGCTCGAAAACGGCCCAGAAATCCCCTGTGTGGGGGATAGGTGGGCGAGGTTGATACAGTTTCAGAGTTTGCCGGAAATGGGCATAAATCATGAAAAAACCCTTCGTCGCATTCATTCTTGGTGTAGGTATTCCTGGTGCTGGATTCGCGTATGCTGGCAGATGGAAACGGGGGGTTATGAATTTCATTCTCTTCTTTGTGGGGATATTTTTGGTTCCGATTTCGCTTTTGTTATTCACGACACTCAAACCAACCTATCCGCAGTCTGTAGGTCTTCCAATAGCGGCGATTTCCGGGGCATTCGCTTATTTATCTTGTCGAAGGTCCGATGGGTTTGTATCTTCTAATGACGACTTTGTTTCCGGATGACAACTCGCCGCAGCTGACGGCTGCCGGGTTGTGTTCTGTAGATTTCAAAGCAGCATTCCAATTTCATTGAATGCTTAGTCAAAGAGAAATCCGCCGCAGATGAGCTCGAGGCCGTTGGGCGGCATTCGTTAGACGAGGGTCGAAACATGCACTCAAGAACTGAACGTGAGAAAATGCTTGCCGGAGAGATCTACAATTGCCTTGATGCTGACCTTGAATCAGAGCGCCAGAATGTTAAGGGTTTAATACGACTTTACAATCTTACAGAAGCTTTAGATGAGCGGCAGCGCATTCTCGACAGAATGCTCGGGGATATCGGCCAGAATTCAATAATTGAGTCACCATTCCACTGTGTCTATGGGAAGAACATCTATAT
This sequence comes from Anaerolineae bacterium, assembly GCA_050053615.1. Taxonomy (GTDB): domain Bacteria; phylum Chloroflexota; class Anaerolineae; order JAAYZQ01; family JAAYZQ01; genus JASFTJ01. The sequence continues at coordinate 1,658 of JASFTJ010000253.1, forward strand.
TGGCCAGCATGTCTTTCTTAACGTCCAGTGCGTCATCTTGGACTGCGCAGAAGTACGTATAGGTGACCACGTCATGATAGGGCCTGCTGTCCAGATCTATACTGCTGCACATCTGCTTCAGTCGGAAGAACGCAATCAGGGCCTGGAGGTTGCTAAGCCGATTGTGATCGAAGACAACGTGTGGATAGGCGGAGGAGCCATTCTTCTACCAGGGGTGACGATAGGCCGGAACGCTGTCATTGGCGCAGGGGCCGTGGTCCCCAATAGTGTTTCGGAAAACTTGGTTGTGGCCGGAAATCCAGCCAAGGTAATTCGTGTGATCGATCAGAACCAGTGAGCATAAAGCCGATAAGCGAAGTGAGCTGGTCACGCGCAAGTGAACGTGCCTAGAGCCCGCCGCCTAATCACTTCCACGAGAAGGCCGTTTCCCAGATCAATAGGTTCCTTCATACCATCTCATGCCGACAGCATCAGTCGCCCGTTCGGATGGAAAGGAGTAATAGGCATGGAAAAGGCTGATCGTAACGCGCTGATTTCCTTACCCATAGTGGTCCTCGTGGCCTTGGGGATTATTATGGCCGGCAGTCAAGGGGGAGACTCGGCCCTCGGAATTCCTATCTTCGCCCTGGCGGCTGCGGTGGCCTTCGTGATCCAGTGGGTAGGGTTCATCGCAGCCTATATCTTGCAGACCGAGAAGTTCTTCGACCTCACGGGGAGCATCACTTACATCTCCGTCACATTAATGGCGGCATGGCTCAGCTCGGTGGTCGATGGACGGACTATTCTGCTGATGATCCTGGTGGTAATCTGGGCAGGTCGCCTGGGTATCTTCCTGTTCCGCCGCATTCTGAAGGCCGGGAAGGATGCCCGTTTTGATGAGATCAAGGTTTCTTTCGTTCGTTTCCTCAACACCTGGACGTTGCAGGGATTGTGGGTGACCTTGAGCCTGGCGGCTGCATTAGCTGCCATCACCACGACCAACCGCAAGGAATTGGGTCTGTTTGCTATGGTTGGCGCGCTGGTCTGGATCGTCGGATTTACCGTCGAAGCTACGGCTGACGCGCAGAAGAGCCAGTTCCGGGCAGATCCAGAGAACAAGGGAAAGTTTATAGACGTCGGGCTGTGGTCGTGGTCGCGGCATCCCAACTATTTTGGTGAGATCGTACTATGGGTGGGAGTGGCGATCATCGCTTTGCCCGTTCTACAAGGCTGGCAGCTGGTCACCTTGATTTCGCCTGTGTTTGTTACCTTGTTGCTAACGCGCATCAGCGGCGTGCCCATGCTGGAGAAGCGGGCGGATGAGAAGTGGGGTGGGCAAGAGGACTATGAGGCGTACAAGCAACGCACGTCGGTGCTGATTCCGCGCCCTCCGAAGCGCGGTTCGAAGAATGGCGGGTGAGGGTGCTGGTCAAGTTGCTTTTCGAAAGATTCTGGCGTTGGAACTGCCTTGAAGTCTGGGAAACGGAGAAACAACTCGCAGGAGCGGACGCGGCCTCGGCGCGAATTCATGCACGATGTAGCCGTGCTGCGCCACTCAGCCTGTCCTAGACGGACAGTCCAGGGTTCGAGGACGTTAGCCCGCCTGAGGTAGGGCAATTTGCTGGGAGGATGAATGGTATGTGGGAAGAGAAGCTTGAACTCTACGATCAGTTGATTGATAAATGCTCACGGTTTGAGAGAAAAGGAAAGACCATGCCGTATACCTCCGCAAACGGGCACATGTTCTCACTGCTCAATAAAGCGGGTGAAATAGGTATGCGGTTTTCAAAGCCTGTTCAGGAAAAGTACATCGAGGAATTCGGGTCGTCCAAGTTTAGATCACATGGAGCGGAGATGAGGGGTTACGTCCTAATCCCAGATCATATGCTCGATGATCTCGGCAAGCTGTCCGAATATCTGAATGAGAGTTACGACTACGTCATGTCGCTTGACCCCAAATAATGCGAAACTCGCAAGGGTCCGGGCGACGGATTTGTTGATCAACTTTGATAAGTACTGCTGCAGCAATCTCCATCCTACCTTTCCCCTAAGGCAGGTAGACGCAGGGCCGGGTATGTAGTGGGTCTGAATATTTAACAGGGACTCGACGGACCGCCCACATTTCGCATCAACAGAGGGCTTGTGGCGCGTCCATTGATTGGGTTCCTACACTTGCTGTGCTGTGATGAACATGTCCTTGAGAAGGGCCACGAATGGGTAATACATTAAGAAGGGATGAAGTCCAATAGCGGGCGGGCGGACAACTCGCTGCCCCCCAAAGAAATCGGGAACTTCGCGAGGCGACCCGGGATCCCGCTAAGGACATGCGGAACGAACGGTGCGCCGCGATTTGCATGCAGCCGAGCTGATTCTCTATCGTGGAGCGAGGACGGTCCCAGGCGCCTCAGCCTGAGGCCGTTAGGCGCAATCAGGATCCAATTCAATGATTGAGTTTATTCGAGTCTGGTTCATAGGCATCGGTCATCCTGTTAGAGCATTCCATGTGCTGGAAGAGAAGCCTGCGCCATTATGGGGCTTGGTTTCTATTCTCACACGTTTTGTAGGCACTTCACTTACTTCAATTCTTGCTTTGCAAATGCTAAATTTCAAACCCTTTATACCCTCGTATTTAACTTTTCTCGCCGATTCAAATTACTATCGGGCAGAGATCTTCTTCCTTCCAGTATTTGGCATTGGGGCATGGCTGCTCTCAAGCGGTCTAATCCACCTGATTCTGAGGATTTCTGGCCGGGAAAGCAACATCGATTGGATCATGAACGTGATTGGCTTTTCACTTCTTGTGGTGATACCAGTGGTTTGGCTACTGGATTGGACCGGAATCGCTTTTGGCTTCTATGGTGCAGCCGTCACGATACCTATTCATGCAGGCATATCCATTTGGGAAGTGGTTTTGATGGGGATAGGCTTTAAGAGACTAGGAAATCTAAATTGGCCTGCAACATTGCTGTTGGGATTTGTAGTAAAAGCGGGCGTCTACATACCATTGGCTGCTATCTTCATTCGATAACCAAGCTTATTTGCGCCCAATAAATTCCACTAGAAGGTTACACGGTTGTCCAAAGTGTTTTGCCGCTCATTGTCTTGGATTCATCGTACAGACATTCCAAGAGAAATCCGCCGCAGATGAGCTTGAGGCCGTTATAAAGCAAATTCAAGGGAATTCCTGATTGGCGACAGAAGCGGGTCGAATTAAACCATGGGGGCGATCGTGAAGAAGCTTATTATCCAGTTGCTCCTTTCGCAACT
>JASFTJ010000254.1:0-4902 GCA_050053615.1 Anaerolineae bacterium
GCATGGGTGCGGACTCTGCCCCGCACCACGACGCCGCCATTCTGGACAGTGAGCAAGGGCTTGATTTTGAGGGCCGTCCCGATTGCAGCCGATATCAGGCTGATGCGTCCACCTTTGTACAGGTTGTCCAAGGTGTCAATCATGGCTGCTGCACGCAGCCGGGGAAGGAGAGCCTGTACAGTGCGGCTGATCTCGGCCTGTTGGGCGCCTGCCTGAGCCATTCGAGCCGCCTCGATCACAGCCCATCCCAGTCCCATGGAGAGCTGTCCCGAATCTATCACCTCCACCCGCGAAGGATCGGACTGCGATTGGGCTGCTGTCCAAGCCGCGTTCACCGTGCCGCTAAAGCTGCCCGCCACGTGAATCGAGACGATCCCTGCGCCTCGCTCCGCTTCCAGCAACCGCCGATACACGTTCACAAACTCGCTGACCGGCGGCTGCGAGGTGCGAAGCGGTTGCGAAGTATGAGCCAGCTTGTTAAGGAACGCCTGGGGTGTCAGGTCTGCCCCGTCCCGAAATGACTCTTGTCCCAAAAAGACGAGGCAGGGGACCACAGTGATGCCCAATTCGGAGGCCAGATCAACGGGGATATCGGCTGTGCTGTCAGTGACAATCCGGACCCGGCCTACCCTATTGTTCGTTTGCACAGCCTGCCCCCCGCGCCTCGGTCCTCAGAGCCCTTCGTAGACAAAAATCCCCAAGGCCTCCGGTCCCAGGTGAGAGGCCAGCAGCGGCCCGTACTCGATGACCGGGAATTCCCGATTGGGCAGGGCCTCGACCAGCAGTTGCTGCAGATCACCCACCAGTTCGTCTTCCAAGCCGTTCTCCAAAGGGCTGCGGAGGATGACGGCTTGTTGGAGTGTGGCAAACTCTGTCACAAAGTCCACGAGCTTTTCCAGGGCCATAAGCCGGGTGCGCACCTTTTCCAGGGCAATGATTTCGCCGCTTTCCATGAGCAGCAGTGGCTTGATGCGCAGCAGCGTGCCCAAGAGCGCTTGAGCCACCCCAAGACGCCCCCCCCGTTCCAGATAATCGAGCCGCTCAATAAGAAATATGAGATAGACATGAGGCAACATGCCCCGCACCAGCCGGACGATGTCGTCGAGAGGCTGCCCCTCGCTGGCAGCCTTGGCCGCTGCTTCGACAATAAGGCCCAACCCCCAGGAAGTGGTCATCGAGTCCAGGACTGTGATGCGACACCGGCCCAGGAAGCCACTGACCGCCGCCTGAGCTTGTCTACAGGCGTTGCTCAGCTTACTTGAGCTGAGAATGACCAAGATTTCTTCAGTCTCACGGCTCACCTGTTCGTAGCTCTCTTCGAACGTGTGGACCGAAATCGAGGCCCTTGAGGGTTTGGCTGGACCCTCTGCCATCCGCCGAAATAGCCATTTCGAGTCATCGCCAAGGGCGATTGGAAACTGCTCGTTTCCGAAATGGATGGTCATGGGCAAGACCGTGACCTGGTATCGCTCGACTACTTTGGGATCCAGGTGAGCCGTGGCGTCGCTGATGATTCGAACGTTTGCCATACTTTCAAAGGCCTCCAAGTTGTGGATCACTCTGCGGAAAGGATATAGTAATAGTGAGGCTGTCCGCCATCCACCAATTCGACTTCTTGTTCTGGGTACAGGGTTTCGATTTCATTCGCCAATTGCTGGGCTCGATCAGCAGTGATCGATTCTCCGTAATACACGGTAATGATCTCGTACTTTTCGGCGCTCATATGCTCCAGAGCCGTCTTGACCACGTTCTCTGGTGTATCGCCCTTGGCTTTCAAGGCGCCGTTCACGAGGCCGATGACTTCTCCCTCTTGTACATCGACACCGTCAATCTGCACAGAGCGGACGGCGGTTGTGATCTCGGCCGTTTCGATGGCGCCTGCTGCGTCGGCCATCACACGGGCGTTGGTCTCCAGGTCCGCTTGATAGTTGAGCGCCAGCAGGGCGGCGATACCTTGAGGAATGGTGATCGTGCGCACAACCTTGACGTTCTTTGCTGACAAGGTCTGGGCTTGCTCAGCGGCCATCACGATGTTTTTGTTGTTGGGCAGGATGATGGCATCGTCTCTTGGCACGCTTTCCACAGCCTTGAGCAGGTCTTCAGTGCTGGGATTCATGGTCTGGCCCCCGGAAACCACCACGCTGGCTCCCAAACTCTCGAACACCCTGGTCAGCCCCGGTCCGGATGCGACCACTACTGTGCCGATGCTGCTCGTTGGTTCCACAACTGTGGTGGGTTGCTGGGCCTTGCTCAAGAGAAAATCCTGGTACTGCTCCTGCATGTTCTCCACGACAACGCGGCTCAGCGAGCCGATACTAGCCCCATAGTTGAGGGGCGTGCCGGGCTCCGGTGAGTGGACGTGGACTTTTACTGTCCGTGAATCACCCACGACCAGGCCGCAATCGCCCATTGAGGCGATCGTCTCCCGGATCTCTTCGACCTTCAAGCCTTCGCCGTGGACAAGAAACTGGATGTCGTAGCCGTAACCCTCCTCGCTCTCCGGATGCAGGGCGTGGAGGTCCACTGCCGCTGCCAGTTCTGTGTCCGCGTCTACCTGCTCGCCCCTCGCGTAGCGGAGCATTCCTTCTAGAATGACGAGCAATCCCTGACCGCCGGCGTCCACCACGCCGGCCTCGGCCAGCACGGGGAGCAGCGTGGGAGTTCGCATCACCGACGCTCTGGCCTCCCGGACAACTTGCTCCAGGACGTACCGCAGATCTTTGCTGCTGGCGGCTGCGGTCACCGAGGCTTCCGCCGCTTCGCGGGCTACAGTCAGGATAGTGCCCTCCACCGGCTTGATCACACCTTTGTACGCCGTAGTCGCGGCCTCACGGAGCGCCGCAGCGAACTGGACGGTATCGAAGGCTTTGATCCCCTCCAAGGAACGAGCAAACCCCCGGAAGATCTGTGAGAGGATGACGCCGGAATTGCCGCGCGCGCCCATCAGAGCCCCATGCGCTACTTTTTGGGCAATGGTACTTACCTCCTCCTCCGGCGAATCCTGGATCTCCTGATGGGCCGACCTCATGGTCAACACCATGTTCGTACCTGTATCGCCGTCAGGCACAGGGTAGACGTTCAACGTGTTGATGGCCTGTTGGTGGCGCTCCAACCAAGCTAGACCAAAGCGCACCAGACGCTTTAGCCCGCGGCCATCGCAGAACGGAATGGGAGCCTCCGGATTTTGCCAGGGCGAGACCGCGATGTGTTCCTCTGTGATGTTTTGCTCGTCGGTCAATGCTCTTGCCTCCTGAGAGTTGTTTGAGAATCAAATCCTCCGGACTGGATGACGGAGGCTCGGCATCAATCGGCGCTGACTCGCAGGTCTTGCACGTGAACATTCACTGCTGCCACCGGTACCCCCAACGCCTTTTCCAGTGTGTATTTGACCGTACTTTGGATGTTCCGCGCGACGGTCGCGATGCGCGTTCCATATTCAATGACGACGTACAGATCGACTCCAATCCGGTCGCTGGCAATGTGGACTTGCACGCCACGTCGATGACTGGTGGGTTGCAGGATCTCGACGATGCCGCTGGCCAGGTCCTTGGTCGCCATGCCCACCACGCCGTAGCACTCCAGCACAGCCTGGCTGGCAAGGCTAGCAATGGCCGTCGCTGATACTTCCACTTTGCCCAGGCTTGTTTGTTCCATCGATTGCTCTACCTCGCTTCCGAAGCCTTTGCTCCGGTTCCTGATCTACCCTCTGTATGTGCACCGGATGCCTTCTGGTTTGCGGCAAAGGGCCGCCTGTGGTAAGATAGACTCCGCGAACCGGATGACATCGGGCCAGCGCTGTAAAAGGCTGGCTCTATCTTTGTGAAAGAGGTGCACTTATGGCAAAATGTGAAAAGTGCGGCAAGGGACCGTCTTTTGGGCACAGCGTCAGCCACTCCAACGTCAAGACCAAGCGCCAGTGGAAGCCAAACATCCAAACGGTGACGGTCTACAAAGATGGTAGGCGCCAGCGGATGAAGCTGTGCACGCGCTGCCTGCGAACCCTGCACAAAACCTAGCAATCTAACCAGCATCTGGGTAGAAATCCGTTTTCCGTGGAAAACGGATTTCTGCTCTTTCATCTCACACTGCATTTCGAATCTGCGAAATTGCCGCCGCGATCCCCTCCGCCGTGGCAAAGATGGCCGATCCAGCCACCAGTACGTTCGCCCCCGCTCCGACTACGAGCGGCGCGGTCGCCGGACCAATCCCACCATCCACTTCAAGCTCCGCCTGCGAACCCAATTCATCCAGCATGGCCCGGATGCGCCGAACTTTGGACAACATTCCCTCGATGAACGTCTGTCCGCCAAAGCCGGGATTGACCATCATCACGAGCACCAGGTCTATGTAAGGGAGGATCTCCTCCAAACTGGTCGCCGGCGTGGAGGGATTCAGCGTCACCCCAGCTCGGCAACCCAACTCTTTGATCTGGTGTACCGTGCGATGCAGGTGGGGACAGGTTTCCACGTGGACTGTCAGATTGTCAGCCCCAGCTGCGCGGAAATCGGCCAAGTAGCGCTCCGGCGCCTCGATCATGAGGTGCACGTCCAGCGGCAGACGTGTCGCCCGTCGCACTGCCTCCACTACTACAGGTCCAATCGTGAGATTGGGCACAAAATGGCCGTCCATCACGTCCACATGGATATAGTCGGCGCCCGCAGCCTCTGCTGCGGCCACTTGCTGGCCTAACTGCCCAAAGTCTGCGGACAGGATAGACGGAGCGATTTTGAAGCCTCTATCCACATTACTCTCCAGGCTGAGAAGAAACCCGGTTCTTCAAAGAGGAACCGATCGAGCGTCGAAAACCGGGTTTCTGGACTGATCTGAGCTCTATGATACCCGCTTTTGAGCAAAAATGCAAGTGTTCAGTGGTCAGCGATATCGGCTTGGCGCTGGCGCAGC
>JASFTJ010000255.1:0-4898 GCA_050053615.1 Anaerolineae bacterium
GCGCCGTTGAAGGGCAGAAGCAAGCTGAACAGCGCCAAAAAGACCAGGCTGGCGACAAAGTAACGAAAGGGCAGGCCCAACGCAGGTGCTTTTTCGTGGCTCAGACTTCCGGCGGCGAAACTCATTGTTTCCCTCCCACGCGGATTACGATCTCGACGTGCCCGGGCCCCAGTTCCCACGTCTGGTGGGTGTGGCCCATCTCTTCTAGCTTGCGGTACAGGTACAGGGGCCGCTGCACGTGGCGCACCAGCAGCGTCTCGCCCGGCGTCAACCGCGACAGGGCCTCCAGCACGCGCATCATCGGCTCCGGCGGGGTGAGGTCAGTCATGTCAATCGTGACCGAAGCCACAGGCGGCGCGCCGCTCTCGGCAGCCGGCAGGTCGGTTAGCGGGTCCACCTCGCCGGGATGGGTCCGGTAGAAAAAGACCGCCCAATCGTCCGGCCCATCCTGACGCGCCCAGGGAACGAACCCCTTCTGGCCCAAGACGTCATAGAGGGGCAGCGGCTCGAAGGTGTTGCGCAGATAGAAGATGCCGCCCTCCGGCACCTCCTTGGCCGCCTGGAGGATGGGTGCGATGGGGTTTTTGCCCTCGGCGTGCACGGGCCGGGCGTCAAAGCGGGCCTCGATTCTGGTCTCGTCGAACCAGGGCGGCGGCTCCGGCGTGGCGGCACTCAGCGGCGCCACGCCCGGGGATTCTTCCGACTCGGTCGCCGGCGGAGTCGACTCGCCGATGGCCTCGCGCAGAGTGTGCAGCAGCTCGGGCAGGTCCACGCCGCCGATACTCGCCGCATGAGCTAGCGTCGTTACCCGGCCAAAGGTGCGGCGCAACAGCGGGTTGCGCAGCTTGTCAAAGGCCGGCGCATAGTCGGCCAGCACGTCCAGCAACTCCGGATGCGCTTTCAGCAGGTCGCCGATGCGCGTATCAGGCCGGATCGTGGTCATCGTATCAACCCGTAGATTCTGCCAATCCGCCGTTCTATCCCCAGCCCAGCCGCGCCTTGGCCTCGGGGCTCATGCGCTCCGGGGTCCAGGGTGGGTCCCAAACGACGCTGACCGTCGCTCCTTCGACTCCGGGCACGTTTCGTACGGCCGTCTCGGCCCCCCGGGCGATGGCCGTGTGCAGCGGGCAGCCGGGCGTGGTCAAGGTCATGGTTACGTCCACGCTGCCGTTGTTCACCTCCACGCCATAGATCAAGCCCAAGTCCACGATATTCAGACCCAGTTCGGGATCGATCACATTCGCCAATGCCTTCATTATTTTGTCTTTTTGAGTCATTTTGCACCTCCCAGTGTCTTTGTACGACACAGCCGCGCTTTTGCCTGACAGCCTGGCTTCCTTCGACTGGGCTCAGGACGGGCAGGACATGCTTCAGCTTCGCTGCGCTCCCATTCACGCAAAGCGTGACAGGAACCCAGAAGGGTTTCCGTCGTGTTGTACTATGTCTTTTCCAGCGACTCTGTGCCGGCGCGACCAGCTTTGGCTTTCTGCGGGCGCACCGCCTCTTCTCTGCGACCATCGGCCAGGTGTAACAGGGCCAGGATCGGGTGCCGGAGCAACATGCGCGGCCCGGCGTAGCGCATCACGGTCCGGATCTGCTCACGCCTGTCGGCCTTGTAGCAGTGGATAGGACACTTGGCGCAGGTCGTCTTGCCCGCTTGAAATGGGCACTTTTGCAGGCGTTGCCGGGCATAGTCCTGCAGCGCCTCACACTCGGCGCACAACCGGCCGTTGCTGCCCTGCCTCGCCGCGTGCTTTGCGTGCTTCGCTTGGCAGTAGAGACCAATCATGGCCTCCACCGTCTTCTGCTCCCTTGCCATTCTCCGCCGCTCACCCATCCCTTGCTTCCTTTCCTAATCTTGCCATCCCCCGTGCCTGGCCGCACGGGACAGGCCGGCATCCCGGGGACTGATCCATCAACGCCCAAACCTAATGCCCCAGCGTCTCGTGTCGCCGCGACGTGTTAAAGATACCCGTCGGCGTTGTCACGCCGCCCACCTCGGCTACTTTTTCAAAGGTCTCGGCGTCGTAGACGCGGACCACGTTGCCTTGCCAGTCGGCCACGTAGACAAACCTGCCGTCGTCCGTGAACTCAGGGTGTAGCGTCTGGGTGCCTTCGTCGATGACGTGGACCACCTCAAAAGTCTCGGCGTCATAGACATAGATGCGGTTGGGCGGATCGCCGAACATGGTGTCGGCCCAGACATAGGGGCTGTCGTGGTGGCTGCGGATAAAGAGCCCGGGGCCGGAGGTCTCGATCTCGGCCACGATCTCGTTGTTCGACAAGTCCCAGACGGTGATCTTGCCCTCGCCGGCGTGGACCGTCGCGCCATAGACCGAGCCGTTGGTTTCCCAAGCCGCGCCGGAGCCGGGGTGGGGCGTCTTGCCGGTCTCGATCTTGGCCACCAGTTCCCAGTTCTCGACGTCGATAACCGCCATCCAATTGTCCTTCTGCGAGGCGATGTAAAAGCGGGTGTTGTCGGGGCTTAGGAAGCCATCGTGCAAGATGTTGCCCACACCTTCCACCTTGTCGATGGGAAAGTCGGGCTGAGACCAGTCGATGCGCCACATCTGGCCGGCCTCTTTCAGGGCCAGGATAAAGTAGGGACCGACCTTGTCCGGCGATACGTCGGAGGTGATGCACACCCGCGATTCGACGAACTCGCCCTGGGGATTCTCTCCTTCGGTGGCGATGACCTTCAGCGGCTCCAGCGTCTTGGCGTCGAGGATGACGGCGCTGTTGGGGATATAGTTGCCGACAATAACGTACTGGCCATCGTCCGAGATGGCCAGGCCCCGCGAGTCGAGGCCGACGCGCACCTTGGCCACGGCCTGGAGGGTATAGAGGTCGATCTTGAAGAGCCAGCCATCGCGCCCCACGTTGTAGGCCCAGCGGGCGGAGGTGGGGTCGAAAGCGTAGCCGTGGGCGCGGTAACTGGCCTCGACGTGGGCCAGCAGGCGATGCGTATCACCATCGAACACAGCGATGGAACGCGCCTCCCGCTCGGTGACAAGCATCAGGTTGTCCGGGTTGCCGTCGTGGGTCGGCTCGTCGGGCAGAGACGTTTCGTCCAGCAGGACGGCGCGGCTGGCCGCGATCTGGTCCATCTCCCACTTGACCGCAGCGGCCGACGGTTCACTGCGGATATAGCCGACCAGCGCCCAGATCTCCTCGTCGGACATTCCGACGGGACCCCAGGCGGGCATCACCGTGCCCGGTTTGCCGTCTTTGATGATGTCAAAGTAATAGTCATCGTCGGCCTGGAGCCGGCCGGGGATGAGGGCCGGGCCCGTGGCGCCCTCGCGATTGGGGCCGTGGCAGCCACTGCAACTGTCACGAAAGGCAGTCTCGACCGCCTGCCCTTCAAAGAGCGAGGGCGCGACAGCACCTCCCTCCCTAACGATGACCACCCCCTCCATGCCGGGGTGGTTGTTGCAGTGATAACGAAACGTGCCCGGCCGGTCGAATTCGTAGATAAAGCTCTCGCCGACGGCCAGTTGCCCCGAATCGAACCAGGCTGCGTTGCTGGTGACGGTGTGGGCTGCCGTGTCGTCGTTTTGCCAGGTGACGGTCGCTCCCGTGGCAACGACCAGCGTGTGTGGCCGGAAGGCCTGGTCGGCGATGGTGACGGTGGCCTCGGTCACGCCGGATACGCTGGGCGCCGCTTGGGCGGTATCGGTGGGCGGCGGCGTTGGTTCTGCTGTGTCACAGGCCACCAGAACTGAGATTAGCACAATCGACAATAGTAAGAGCAAGCCTATCTTCTTTCCCATTCTGCACTCCCTTTCCTGGCTTTGAAAACCCAACTCACCACCCGAGATGGGCAACATTGCTCAAATTGTATCATAGATATTGGGGCATTAATATGACAAAGATCATAAGGGAGGACACAGCCCCTGCCAGCCTGCCGCAGTCTGCCTAGACGACGAAAGTCTCAAGGGCGACTGCCCTGAAAAAAAAGGTAGTCGAAAGAAAACGGGTCTCCTGGCATATTCAGAATGGTTGATGTAGAGCACCCCAGGTTGACATGTCAGCTCACAATCGCTATAATCAATCGGTAGTCTGGTCGGGTAGTAGCTTGTCACCGATCTGTTCCATGTGCAAGATCGATCTTGGACCTCACGCTGGCCCGCACCTTCCTCGACGAGAACATGCAGGTCTGCCCTACCAAGGTGACATCCATGCTAGTGGTGGACCGTTTCGGGCGGGTCCTGTGGCAAACACAAGGGCCTTCATGTCGGAAAAGTCGAATCCCTGACAGCAGCGATCGGAGGAGGGCAACGAAATGAAGTTTAGCGACATCACCGCGCTGGGGCGGCCCATTGATCCCAATTACCCGACCAATCGGGCTATCGCCGCCTTGACCCTGGTGGTCATGATTGGCGGCGCAGCCTACCGGCTGTTTGCCGGTGCGGCGCTGTTCGACAGCATGCTTTGGGGCGTCGGCGCCGGTCTCGCTGTTTTTCTGGCCTGGGCGCTGGCCCGCGAACTCGATCCCGACCACGCTCTATCGGCTTTTGTCGCAGCCGGCCTGATGCTGATCGGTCTTTTTTTCCTCGAACCGCCGAACCTCCTTATGCTGTTCTGGTTGTTGCTCGTGCTCCGTATCGTGAATCGGACGACTGGGCTTCCGGCGCGGCCCCTGGATTCCCTAGCCGTCCTGGGGCTCGGCGGCTGGCTGACCCTGCAGGGCGGCAACTGGATTGCCGGATTGGCGACGGCTGCCGCCTTTATGTTGGATGGATGGTTGCCCTCGATGCTCGGACGGCACCGGCTCTTTGCCGTCCTTGCTTTGGTGGTCACCGTGACCTTGGCCGTTTTTCACGGCAACATCATCCAGGAGCAGGGACCATCGATGCCCATTGTGCTGGCGGTTGTGGTCATGGCAGGTCTCTTCC
>JASFTJ010000256.1:0-4888 GCA_050053615.1 Anaerolineae bacterium
TCATGGCTGCAATGCGCTCCACCCGCACGCCCCGCACTTGCCATCCGTCCTCTTCCCGCACGATGGTGAATGCATCCTCGCCCTCTGCTGGGCGGAACACGGTGATTTGTTCCGGTTTGGGCTCTGGGCGTGGCAGAGTCTGCAGCAACTCGAACACGCGACGCATCAATTCTCTCACGCCTTGCCCGCTGACGGCCGAGATGGCGTGTGCTTCCACCCCGTGGTCCTGCATCGCCTCCTGGACGAGCGGCCACCACTCCTGGGTGTCGGGCAGGTCCATCTTGTTGAGTACGGCGATCTGGGGCTTGGCTGCCAACTGTTCGCTAAACTGCGCCAATTCCTGGTTGATCGTTTCATAGTCGGCCAGGGGATCGGCCGCCGCGCCATCCAGCAGGTGGACGAGGAGGCGGGTGCGTTCCACATGGCGCAGGAACTGGTGGCCCAGCCCGGCGCCTTCACTGGCTCCCTCGATGAGACCGGGTAGGTCAGCCATCACAAAGGTCTGATGGTTGTTCACATTGACCACGCCCAAGTTGGGCTGGAGCGTGGTGAACGGATATTCGGCGATCTTGGGCCGGGCGGCGCTGACCACCGAGAGCAATGTGCTCTTCCCCGCGTTGGGCATGCCGATGACGCCGACGTCGGCGATGAGCTTGAGCTCCAGGCGCAGCCAGCGCTCCTGACCGGGCTCGCCGTGCTCGGCTACGCGGGGAGCTTGGTTGGTGGGCGAAGCAAAGGCGGTGTTGCCGCGTCCGCCCCGTCCCCCCTTGGCGACCAGCACCCGTTGACCCTCCTCCAGCAGGTCGGCCACGAGTTCGCCCGTGTCGGCGTCGTAAACCATGGTGCCGGGAGGCACAGAGATCAGCCGGGGTTCGCCCTTTTTCCCCTGCTGTTTCTTGCCGCTGCCGCGACCCCCGTTCTCGGCTTTGAAATGGCTTCGCTTCTTGAAGAGGAGAAGCGTGTTCAAATTGCGATCCACCTCTAGGTAGACATCACCGCCAGCGCCGCCATGGCCGCCGCTAGGGCCGCCAAAGGGGATGTATTTCTCGCGGCGGAAAGCGATGCAACCGTCACCGCCATCGCCGCCCTTGACATAAATCTTGGCTTCATCAAAGAACATCGGGATGCTCTTTCACTCCCACCAGAGCCGGATCTCGGCTTCGCCGGCGTTTTCATAGTACTCGACAGCGACTTGATGATAGCCGGTAGCGAGATAGGTGACCAGGCTGTGATACTCGGCCCGCCCATCGTGCCATTCATCGACCAGCAACTCGTCGTCCACCCACAGGCGCACGCCGTCGTCGGCAAAGAGGCCGAAGCGGTAACAGCCTGCGTGGAAGTACCGCTCTCCGCTCCACCGGATGGAAAAGTGGTCGGAGGGCAGCTTGTTCCGGGGCTTGCCGAGTTTCCAGTCATGAAAAATGGCATCCTCAGTCCGGGTGACCACCGGTGTGCCGCTCAAATCTTTGTTGCCATAGTACTCTGCCGTCCAGTCGGGATGCTCCATGTTCTCGATCCACAATCGAGCTTCGGCCAGAGTGCCCCGGTCGTGAAAGTTGTAGGCAACCTGATGGTGCTCGATGCCTGCTGCCTCCAGGTCAAAAGTAACATCCTCGGAGCCGCCTGTCTGACCGTCGTACCAGCCGCCTTCTTTCACCTTGTTGCCGTCTACAAAGAGCTGATAGCCCTCATCAGCATAGAGGTGGATGCGGTGGGTTCCTGATTCAAAGAGCGGTGCTGCATTCCAGGCGACGGAAAAGGAATCGCAGGGCAAGTACGAAGGACAGCCATGGCCCCAATCAAACTGGATGACGCTGTCGGTTCGATCATACACCCATCCGCCCTCGACCCACGGCTCGTTGTAAAGGTCCGCGTGCCACTGAGGGTAGAGGTCGGTGCGGCGCCAGCGCAGGCGGATGGCCGCTTCGCCCGTGTTCTCAAAGTACTCAAGCTTTAGCAGGTGTCGGCCCGCTGTCTCTATCACTCTCTTGGCCTCGTGCGATCCCATGCCCGGCATCCAGTAGTCGATCAAGAGATCGCCATCCAGCCAGAGGCGCACCCCGTCGTCGGCGTAGGCGAAAAAGGTGTACTCGCCAGCTTCAAAGTCCCAGTCGCCGGTCCAGCGAACCGAAAAGTGATCGGGAGGCATGCCATCGGCCGCGCGGCCGTTTCCCCAGTCGTAATCGACCCTTGTCTCCTCGGTGGTGTAGGCTGGGTCGCCGCTTAGGTTCGCGTTCGTGTAGTACTCGCCCTGCCACATGTTGGGCTGGACCGACTCGGGATGGCTCACGATCGGCAGGAAGAGGGTGGCCGTCATCGTCTGGGCGGACAAGGATGGGGCTTGCGGACGCCCCGCTGCCGAGGCTGCCGAACCAGAGGCTGGCGCGGCCAAACTGCCCATGAGCAAGATCATTGCGGCCAGAGCCGTGAGCGTGCCGGCTCCGGCCAGCCAACGATGCAGTTGGGCCTCGTTCCGCATTCTTTCAGCTCCCCCGCAGACGGCGGCGGACCGCTTCGCAATGAGGGCAGGTCCGGCCCTGGTACTCGTTGCCACAGGTGCGACAAGTACGAGTGAAGGTCATCGGAGTCTCGGTGTCGATGGCCCCCACAGCCAAGACGATCTCTTGGCCCGCATGGCGCGATAGCCATGACTCGACCTCGATATGGCCGACCGTCCACCGGCCCTCTTCATTCTGTTCTAGAATCCCACGCAGCGCTTCGGCGCCTAGATCGCGGGCAGTACCGGCCAACTTTAACGCGCTGGCCCTTGGAATAGAAGACATGGTCACTCCTTGTATGTGATTGGCATCTCATTATAGCCCGTCCGGAGCGATTTGGCAAACCCTGCAGCGGCACACCGCAAAAATCGTGGAGGAACGAGATCCCGGAAGTTTGTGTCAGAAAACGTCCAAGTATCTGGCAGAACGGGCATCGGCAAGCTGTCAAACCCGCTGAGGCCAAAGGGGAGACGTGTCCCCATGCTGCCACGCGTCTAGTCTGCATAATGGTTCAGATGCTGATAGATGGGCAGCCGGTTTCCAAGGAGACATCGGTCTGTTCTAAAAGTTGGCCTTGCGCTGATAGACGCCATGTTGGTGGGGAGGGTCACATTGTCAAACTGTAGGCAAAGGCGGTCGAATAGCCGTCGGCGTGTCTGCGCGGTCCTCACCCGTGGTGCGGTGCTAGGCTGGCGCTACCTGTAGCTCTCTTGATAAAAAGTTTGACCTTTCGTCGCCTTTCGAGTATACTATGCTCAACGGGGCGTAGCGCAGACCGGCAGCGCGCTTGGTTTGGGACCAAGAGGTCGTCGGTTCAAGTCCGACCGCCCCGACTGTGAAGCGCATAGCTGCCATCTAGGCGGTCATGCGCTTTCCGTGTTTAGTAGCGCGTGCCCTGATGGCTGTCGGTGTTCTTGTGTTGTTCTTGGGTGGGCAACGGGGTTCCCCTCTCCTTGTGATCTGGCATCGTCGAAATCCGAAGTGGGCTGTTGATTAGGTGCTCCAGGGCTGGCAGGAGCCCCATCACGTAGAAAATCGTTTCCCGAGTTGGCAAATTCGCGTTTACCTGCGTCACAAAGTTCAGCGCCAACTCGATCTTTGTCTGTTGTAGCTCCGCTCGCAAGCGTTTGGTCTCCCGCTCGGATCGTTCCACAGCGGCATAGCGATCTGCAGCTTCGGCGAGCAATTGGTCTTTTTCCGCCGCGTCTTGGGTCGCCCCGGCCCGGGCCTCAAGCGCCTCAGCCTCCGCCTTTTCGATGGCTATTTCCTTTTCCCTCAGCACGAGACGGCCCATCGTTTGAGCCAGTTCCCGTTTATAGGGAAAAACAGTCTCTTTAACAACCTGGACGGCTTTCCCCACGCCTTCAATGCTTGCCATCACGGGTGGATTCGGCGTAATTGCCAGCACGTTGATCTTGCTGGGGGGAGTTCCCTCAATCTCGTCAATGATATGTTGCACATCCGCGATGGCGCTCAGGTATGGGTTGATGACAGATGCAAGCTGCTGGGGGACCAGTCCGTCGGCTAGAGCGGGCTCTGAACCTTGACACAGAACAATGCCCACGGTCTCGGGGTCGACCGCGTGGGCCGGTCCGAGTTGATCGACGCCATACGCGTCGGTGAGGAGCTGTGCTTTGCGGTCCAACTCTTTGACCAACCTCGCATTTTCAAGGGCAATGGCCGCATAGCCGGCCAGAATAGCCAGCATATGTTCATCACTCTCGGAAAAAGACCGGTCTTTGACCTGGTTGTCCACCGAGAGCACACCGATCACCTTACCCCGGATGATGACCGGAACGTAGACAATGGCTTTCACCATATACCCCGTCACCACTTTCAGGTCCTTCGCAGTGCTCGCGAGCCTCTGAGTCCTGCCCCTCTTGAGGACGTTCCCGGCTATGCTGTCCTCAGTTCTGATTCGAAAGCCTCGAGCGTACTTTTCGCCGAGGTCCTTCTGAGCTCTCAAATATAGCTCTTGCGTCTCCTCATCCAACAACAGGAGCGAACCTTCTTCGGCGTTGCTGATAAAGACCGCCGCTTCCACGACACGGGTCAGGACTTCTTCCACTTCCAACGAGGATGCGATGGCTGTCCCGATGGTGTGCAGGACTTGAAGCCGGTCCGCTTTCTTTTTCGCTCGATCCGCTTGCCGTCGTAACCTCGCTCTTCCCAACAGTCCTATCTGTTCCACCATTTCGGCCTCCAATTCAAATGCGCAGGGCAGGGATGTCCAACACAATGCCGTTTTGCAAGGCGCGGGAGATTTCACGTCATGTGTAGTGAACGTAACAAGTATACCATGATTGATGGGAGAAGGCAAAGCGACAGGGTAGAAAGTTGAAAGAGGGTCACGGCATCCGTTTCGGAGCGGCCCTACGAGATCTCATCGG
>JASFTJ010000257.1:0-4883 GCA_050053615.1 Anaerolineae bacterium
GCAAAATCGACTTCCCCACAAACTCCAACAGGATCGAATTGTCCGGCACGAGGTCCGGGGCCAGCGGCTCGAACCAGTCCAGGAAGGCCAGCAGTCGCTTGGCCTCGACGTAGGCCTGCGTCCGGGGCTTGACCTGCAGCAACAGAGGCTCGGCCAGCGGCTTGAGCACCGCGAGCTCATAGACCAACGCCGAGTTGAACATCACGTCGGCGTGCTCCTGGTAGGGAAAAATCCAACGCTTTTCGCCGCCGCGCACGCTGCCCCAGCGCTCGATGGTCTCCTGCGCCGAGTAGCCCCGGTAGGCCGCGTCGCGCATGATGCGGCGGATGAGGCGCGTGTCGGTCGTGGGCACCCGGTTGTGCTTGTCAATGTTGAGCTGCGTCAGCGCCGAAACATAGACCCGATAGGTGAGTCCTTCCGGCACGTCGGGCACCAGATCGGGGTTCAGTCCGTGGATGCCCTCAACGATGATAATGTGATCCGGTCGGAGGCACACCGTCCGACCCACCTCGCGCCGTCCAGTCTGAAAGTTATAGTGGGGCAGCGTCACCTCCTGCCCATCGAGCAGCCGCAGCAGGTCCTGGTTAAAGAGCGACACGTCCAACGCCCGCAGCGACTCGAAATCGTATTGGCCAGTCTCGTCGCGAGGTGTGTCCTCGCGGTTGACGAAATAGTTGTCCAGCTCCAGGGCAAACGGGCGCAGACCGTTGGCCAGTAGCTGGATGCTCAACCGCTTGGAGAAGGTCGTCTTGCCGGAGGCCGAGGGTCCGGCGATGAGCACCAGCCGCACGACTCCGCCTGGCTCATCACTGGAGCGGCCCGCCCGAGCCGCAATCTCTTCGGCGATGCGGGCCACCCGTTGCTCATGCAGCGCTTCGGCAACCAGCACCACCTCGCGGACCCGCTCGCCGGCGATGGCTTGGTTGAGGGATCCCACGTCGTGGATGCCCATCAAAGCCATCCACTCTCCGTATTCGCGAAAGACGCTGACCAGCTTCGGATAATCCACAAAGGGCTGAAGCTGCATAGGGGGTGATTTGCGCGGGAAGCGGAGGGTGAAGCCAGGCGGATAGGACTGCAGGGCGAAAAGGGTCAGATACCCGGTCGAGGGCAGCATGTACCCATGGAAGTAGTCACGGAGGCCGCGCAGTTCATAAAGCGTCAAGTAACTCTTCCGGCGGTGATACAGCAACCGTACCTTGTCATCATCCCCCCGGGCTCTGAACAGGGCGATGGCTTCATTCAACGGCACCCGCTCCTTGCGGATCGGTTCGTCGGCCTCTACCATCTCGCGCATCCGGGCTTCGATCTGGGCTAGTTCTTTGTCGGTGAACGATTCGCGGCCCTGCACCTGACAAAAGTAGCCGCCAAAGGTCAGTGAGTGATCCACATACACCGTCGTGCCTGGGAAAAGCTCATGAACCGCCGTCACCAGCAGGAACGCCAGCGAACGGCGATAGATGCGAAAGCCATCACTGTGGGCCATGGTAATGGGCGTCACCTCGATGTCGCCCTCGACCCGGTAGGTGAGCTCCCGCAACTCGTTGTCAATGAGTGCCGCGACGGTCGGAATGTCCGGATCGGGGCCCGCGGCGCGGATAAACTCCTCCAGCGGCGCGCCTACAGGGCCCTCAAAGACCCGGCCGTCGTCGAACCAGACCTGGGCCGTGTCCCTCGGCTCGGCAGGGTAAATGAGTGATCTCTTTTGCGTATTGCTTGATCCTTGATTCACTTGGTTTCTTTTTCTCGCATGAGCCAACGAGCTAGCGCCAGGAAAAGGAACACGACCAGCGTGGCTTCGACGACGTGCACCTGGCCGATGGTCCAGGGGATGATTTCTAGCATCTGCCCAGCCACTTGACCGGTGGCAAAGCCAACCATAGCCGCCAGCCAGAAAAAGAGCAGGTCACGCCACCGACGGCCTATCCACAGGTGAAAGGCCACAGCATAGGCCGAGGCCAACAGGAGCGACAAGACGAGCATCGGCGTCTGAAACATGCTCTTCCCCTTGAGACCCTAGAGGTTTCAAAAAAACCTTCAAGGGATTAGTCGGCGATAATCCCACCGCCGAGCACGACATCCTCCTGATATGCCACGACAGCCTGCCCGGGCGTGATGTCGCGCAGCGGTTGGTCAAACCTGACCCGGGCCTGTCCATCACGCAGCGGCGTCCAGGTAGCCGCGGCCAGCCGCGCTTTGTAGCGGATCCTGGCTTGCACTCGCGCTGGGCCAGCCGGAGGCTTGCCGCTGACATAGGTGACCTCCGTGGCCAGCAGCGTCCGCCGGCCTAGCTCTCGCGCCGGACCAACAATGAGGGCGTTACGCGTCACATCCAGCTCGATGACGTACAGCGCCTCCGGCGCTGCCACGCCCAGGCCCCGCCGCTGGCCAACAGTATAGAAAGGCAAGCCCTGGTGCCGCCCAATCTCTCTGCCGGACGTGTCGAGGATGGGGCCGGGCCGCACGGCCTCGGGCGCGTGCTCGCGCAGGAAGCGGCGGTAGTCGTCGTCGGTGACAAAGCAGAGCTCCATACTCTCGTCTTTGTCGGCGACCGGCAGGCCGATCTGGCGGGCCATCTCGCGCACCTGGGCCTTGGTATAGTCGCCCACGGGGAACAGCACGTGGCGCAGCTCCTCCTGACCGAGCATGTAGAGCACATAGGACTGGTCTTTTTGCGGGTCAGCCGCCATACGCAATCGGCACTGCCCATCCACGCGGTCAATCCGCGCATAGTGTCCCGTAGCCAAATAGTCAACGTCGAGGGCATGGGCGTGGCGCAACAGCCGCCCGAAGCGGATGTGTCGATTGCAGACCAGACAGGGGTTCGGCGTCCGCCCCCGGCTGTACTCGGCGATGAAATAGTCCACTACGCAGTCCCTGAACAGGTCCTCATAGTTGACCAGTCGGAAGGGGATTTCCAACTGCGCTGCTATCCGACGGGCGTCGTCCACCGCCTGGGGCGAGCAACAGCGATTCTCCTCCTCCGCCCAGAGGCGCATCATCACACCGACGACATCGTAACCCTGGTCAACCAGCAAGGCCGCAGCGACCGAGCTATCCACCCCACCGCTCATGGCCACCACGACCCGCCTGTCCGCTGTTCCCAAGCTACCAACCTACCAATCTACCAGCTTACCACTTCAGGTGCTGGATGTTGTCCCAATCGCCTACCTTGGTATAAGCGATGGCCTGGGCAAACCCCTGGCCGCGATAGTTGACCCCCCGGTAGGAAAAATCAAACTCCTCGGTCATGGGCACACCCAGATCATGCTCGTGGGCGTATTTGGGGAAAGCGAAATCGGGGTTGAAAAAGATGCCGGCCGCTCCCCAGGCCTCGGCGCGGACCAGGTTTTCGGGCACGGCCAATACCTCCTCGTAGACGCGCTGGATCAGCTCGTGGACGGGAAAGCCGCGGGGATCGGTCTTGCCCACCGTCGAGATGTCAGCGTGGGTCACGATCCACTCCCGCTCGATCTCGTACTTTTCCACCAGGTAGGCCACCAGGTCGACCGTGGCCTCGAATTGCTCGGGCAGGTAGGAGTCCTGGCCATCGTTCTTGTTGACGATCTCGATGCCGATGGAAAAGTTGTTCCAGTTCTGGCGCTCCTTAAAATCGCTCGCCCCGGCGTGGTGCGCGCGCCGCTTCTCTTCGACCATCTGGTACACGTCGCCGTTCTTGGCCACGACGAAATGGGCCGAGACCCCGGCGTCCGGGTTGGCGAACCAGCCCAGCGTCGCGGTCAAGCTGCCGGCCGTGGCGTGCAGCACGATGGCATCAATCTCGGCGCTGGCCGGTCGGTCGCTATAGTTCTCGCTGGAAGCGTGTCGCCAGATTGCTTCAGGATAGTCAGGTTTTGCCACAATTCTCCTCCTTTTCGGCTGAATTGATTCGGAAAAAGCGTAGGTCTAGTCTGCAAACAGCCGCTCTTCGACCTTTCGCAGTCGCTCGATCCCTTTCATCTCGTCGGCAAACAGGGGCAGGCGGGTGATGGTCATGCGCTGGCCGTAGGTGTTTTGCAAGCGTTCCAGATACGGGCGCTGCATAGCTTGCCGTTTGCGAAGGAACTCAGAGTCAGCGTCGACGATCAAATGGTTCACAATCAAGTGTTGAATGTCCAATCCAAACCGGGCAAAGTCTTTCACCAATCGCTCTGCCTGGTAGACCCCCAACGCTTCGGGAATGGTCACCAACACAAACTCGGCGTTGGCCGGATCTCGAAAAAAGTCGGCGATCTCTTGCGACAGCGTCTGCCAGCTATCAATGAGTTCGAGGAACGGGACTTGCTTCAACTGAAGTTTGTCGCGGACGCTGAGATACATCTTGGGCGCCACGCGCAGGTGGCTCAAGAACTTGTGGGGTAGCTCCAGCAAGCGGAGTGTATCGCCCGCCGGGGCAGTGTCCCAGACCACCAGGTCATAGCGGCCATCCCTGACCTGCTCCAGGATAAAGTCGAGCAGGAACTCCTCCTGGATGCCAGGCGCCATGCCGACGTAATCCACGACGTCGTCGTAGGGCATGTCCACGAACACCTGAGCCGCCTCATAGATCTCGGGACCGAATTTGCGCTTCCAGCGGCGCATCACCTCGTCAGGATCGATCTCTAGGCCCCACAGGTTGGGCGCGCCGTGGATGGCGGTCTCGGTGGCGCCGATGTCGGTCTCAAAGATGTCGGATAGGGAAGGGGTCAAGTCACTGGAGATGATCAGGGTCCGCTGTCCCGCCGCAGCAAAATGCAGCGCCGTCGTAGCCGAGGTGGTCGTCTTGCCCACACCACCCTTCCCGCCGAACATGAGTACGCGTTTAGCCGCCTGTTCCAGGTCCGATAGTGACATAGGTCTCTTGCCCGCCAAATGTGATGATTCTTACGACTCCATTCTCCCTC
>JASFTJ010000258.1:0-4853 GCA_050053615.1 Anaerolineae bacterium
ATGCCGCCGAGGCCCAGCGTCGAACCGGGGGAGACAAAGCTGGCAGCTTGCTTTAGTGTGATGGTTTTGTCCATTGTGTCAGGTGTCCTGGTCCACGCGCTTGAGCACGTTTCCGATATCTTCGATGCGATGAATGACATAATCCACACTGTCGTCAGAGTGGTGGCAGCCGTCCCGAACCAGCACGGTAGTCATCCCCAGCGCTTTGGCCGGATGAAGGTTGCGGGCGTTGTCCTCTACAAGCAGGCACTCCTCCGGCCGGATATCCAATTGCTGGCAGATGCGCCGGTAAGCGGCCGGCTGGGGTTTGCTTTCATAGCCCACGTCGCGCACATCCACGATCCGAGTGAAGTGATGGCGGATGCCCAGCAGGTCCAGCACCCGCTCGGCATGCTCCCGCGAAGCGTTGGTGAAAATGACTTTCTCGTGTGGGATACTCATCAGTACTCCGTCGAGCCCAGGGTTGGACTGAAGGTATTGGTGCAGGGGGATGTTGTGGACATAGTGCAGGAATTCGTCAGGGTCGATCTGATGGTTAACTTGCAGTCCGCGCATGGTGGTGCCGTAGGTGTGGAAATAGTGTCGCCGTAGGGCGTCTGCCTCTTCTGCTGAGAGATCAAAGCGCTCGCGGATGTAGCGGACGATCAGGTGGCGGATCTGCTCCAGGATGCCCACGTCCCGGGGGTACAACGTTTCATCCAGATCAAAGAGAATCATGCGGATCATTGTTCGTTCTGTTCCATGAGAATCTTGTGCATCAGGTCTGTGTCGAGGTTGCGACCGGTTAGCACAGCGACGACTTTGCGGCCTTTGATGTTCAGTTGGCCGGTCAGCAGGGGCGCGATGGCGATGGCCCCCGAACCTTCGACCACTAGTTGCTCCTGGGTCAGAAGCCAGGCCACGGCCTGCCAAATGTCGGCCTCTGGCACGACCAGCACCTCGTCGATCAGGTCACCGGCCACCTCGAAGGGCAGCCGCCCAAAGCCGCCGGCCAGCCCGTCGCAGATGGTAGGGCTGGCGGGGTAGGTTTCGTAGGCATGACCGTCACGCAGAGACAGGTAGGCGGACGGCGATGCTTCCGGCTGGACGCCTACCACACGCACAGCGGGATTAATGGCTTTGGCCGCGACGGCCATCCCGGCGATGAGCCCTCCGCCGCCAACGGGTACCAGCAAGAGCTCGGCGTCGGGCAGGTCCTCCATCACCTCCAGGCCGACGGTGCCTTGCCCGGCGATGATGTCTGGGTCGTCGTAGGCAGAGATGTAGGCCGTGTCTTGCTCTTGCGCATAGGCTTGGGCGGTGGCATGAGTCGTATCATAGTCAGCTCCGGCTCGCCGCACCTCGCACGCAAAGGCCGCCAATCGCTCCACTTTGACTGCTGGCGCGTTCTCCGGTACAAAGATAACCACGGACGTTGTCCTGCCCAGGGCTTGACTGGCATAGGCTACGCCCAAACCGTGGTTCCCTGCCGAAGCGGTGACCACGCCCCGCGCCCACTCCGGAGGTGACAAGGCGGCCAGCTTGTTCAGCGCCCCGCGCACCTTGAAGGAGCCGGTTCGCTGCCAGCATTCCAATTTGAGGTGTATGTCGCCGCCGATGAGTCGGTTCAGCGCCGCCGAAGGTTGGAGAGGCGTGCGCCAGATGTCGTCCTGGATCGCCCGCCGGGCGGCCAGCACGTGCGCAAGCTCGAGTTCGCTCATCCCACCTCCACGATGGCGGCGCAACCGTTGGCCCCTGCGCCACAGATGGTGGCCAGGCCAAGGCCACCCCCGCGCCTACGCAGTTCGTAGATCAGGGTCATCAGAATCCGCGCCCCGGTGGCGCCTACCGGATGGCCAATGGCCACCGAGCCGCCATTGACGTTGACGCGCTCGGGGTCCACGCCCAGCTCGGCGAGGCTGGTCAATGTCACGGCGGCAAAGGCTTCGTTGATCTCCCACAGGTCTATGTCGCTGGCAGTTAACCCGGCGGTGTCCAACGCCGCCCGGGCCGCAAGCGCCGGCACGACGTTGATCGCCTCCGGCGGCGCAGAGGCTCGTCCTGCGGCGACGATGCGGGCCAGGGGCTGCACGCCCAGCTCGCGGCCTACCTCGGCGGAGGCCAACACCAGGGCTGCTGCGCCGTCGTTCAGACCGGGGGCGTTGCCTGCGGTGACGGTGCCGTCCTGTTCGAAGGCGGGTGACAGGGCGGCTAGGTTCTCGTAGGTGGTGTCCGGGCGGGGTTGTTCGTCGGCGGCGATGGTCGTATCACCCCGCCGGCCCTCGACGGTCACGGGCACAATCTCGCCGGCGAAAAAACCGTCTGCGCGGGCCGCCTCGTAGCGCTGCTGGCTGCGCAACGCCCAGCGGTCCTGAGCCTCGCGGTCGATGCCGCGCTCTAATGCGGCCTGCCCCGCATAGACGCCCATGTGCACGCCGGTGATGGGGCAGGTAAGGGCCATCGTCAGGGCGTCGATGATCTCGCCGTGGCCCAACCGGTAGCCAAAGCGCGCGCCCGGCAGCGTGTAGGGCACCTGGCTCATGCTCTCAAACCCGCCGGCGACGGCAACCTGCGCCGCGCCGTAGCGGATGGCGTCGGCGGCGAGTTCAACGCCCACCAGTGCCGAGGTGCAGGCGGTGTTGACGTCGGTCACGTGGCAGGCGGCGGGCAGGCCGGCCCGGAGTGCCACCTGGCGGCCCGGCACCTGGCCCAGCGTCGCCGCGCCCATGCAGTTGCCCAGGAAGGCCCGCTCGACACGCTCGGCGGGCAGGCGAGCGTGGGCCATCGCCTCGCGGACGGCGAACCCGCCCAGCTCTACTGGCGACAGGTCACGGAAGGCCCCGCCGAAACGGCCAAAGGGCGTGCGGGCGGCGCTGAGGATGACAATTCGTTTCACTTGTAGGATTCTTGTTCCTCGGCAATTGCCGGCACGTTGGCCCGCTCACTTGCGGAGTGGGTGCTGTCTTGGCCGAGGCGTTCTTGATAGTCGATCAGGTCTTCTCTGACGGTATCCCATCGTTCGTCTTGGTCGTGGAGGCCGGCCAGGGCGGTGATGGTATCTTCCAGCCGTGCTTCGTCGGGCCGGAAGGTTGTTTTTCGCAGTACGCGGACAGCCCAGGCCGACGTGTCGCGCTTGCCGCAGGTGCCTGTTAAGTGTTCTGTGATTCTGGCGATCGGTTTGTCCTGCAAGGTCTTTTTCATGGTTCTCTCGTTATCTCTCCGGGAAAATCACCCTGATACCTTGGATCTCGGCTGCCCGGTATCTCGTGGGGGCCATGCACGCAATCGCATGTTCTGTCATAGACCAAATAGTATGGCACAAGATGGTGTCCGACGCTGTCCTTTACCTTCACAATGATGGATGCGTCCCCATTTTGTCTCAAGCTTCTCTCGATCTATCGGTGGGAGCCGTCAGGGTTGTGGATAACTTGTTTGGGATGATGATAGATCGTTGGGTTGCTCATGCCCTCAGCCCTGTTGTTGGCACGTCTGGTCCTAGTCGTGCTCCAGACACATAATATCACACCTAGGCCGCCTTGGCAAACAAAAGGGCGGGAAGCCGGGAACTTGTTTGTCCCTGGCTTCCCACCCGATGAGAAAAGGGTGCAAAGCTCAGCCGGCCAGCGCCTCTAGCATGGCCGGGATGATTTCTCTCGCGTCGCCGACGACGGCCATGTTCGCCACCTTCATGATCGGCGCTTCCTCGTCGGGATTGATGGCCATGACGAATTTCGCATCCTGCAGACCAAAGTAGTGGTAGATGTCGCCTGAAACACCACAGGCCACGTACAGGTCCGGGGCCACGGACTCTCCGCCGACGCCCACGATGTGCTCTTCGGGGATCCAGCCGAGGGCATCCGCCAACTGCTCCACCAGGGCAAACCCCTCGCCATCGCCCATGCCCCGCCCCGCCGAGACGACAACCTTGGCCTTTTTGAGCGGGGTCGGCGGCAAGTCCAGCTCGGCGTCCAGGTCGAGCCAGGTCAAGCGGGGCTGCACCTCGCCGAGATCGAGGTCCACGCTCTGCACATCGCCAGAACGGTACTCGTCCTCATAGGGCAGGCGAAAGTAGCCGGGTTGGAGGGTCGCCATCTGGGGCCGGGCCTCGGGGCAGGCCACGGTGTGGTACACTTCGCCGCCCATGACCTCGAAGGTGCCCAGCAGCAGCCGCTCCGACATGTCGAGGCTGAGTTTGATGCAGTGGCTGATGAGCCCGGTGTCCAGCCGTTGAGCCAGGCGCGGAGCCAGGTCGTTGCCCAGGGGTGTGGCGGCCAGGAGTAGGATCTCGGGGCGGTATTGGTCAACCAGATCGGTCAGGACGTGGGCGTAGAGCCCCGGCAGGTACGCGGCCAGGGCCGGATCGTCGGCGACCAGCACCTTGTCGGCGCCGCAGGCAAACAGTTCTTCGCCTAGCGCCTCCACGCCGCTGCCCACGAGCAGGCCGTAGACGTAGACGCCGATCATGTCGGCCATCTCGCGGGCCTGGCCCAGGGCCTCCAGGCTGGCCGGCGCTGGTTCGTCACCCGTGGCCTCTACCACGACCCAGATGTTGCGATAGCCCTCGCCGACCTCCTCGACTGCCGGTGCTTCGTCCTCCAACAGATCATCAAAAAAGTCAAAATCCATAGGTCTCCTCCTGCCTGTGGGCCAAGTTTCAAACTTGGCCTACATTGCGGTATCAGCCGACGAGCTTTTGCAGCTTGAGGGCCAAGTCTCAAACTTGGCCCACGTCGAGATGCTATCCCGCCAGCTTTTGCAGCTTGAGGGCCATGATCACGTCCTGGGCCACGTCCGCCGGATCGCCCTGGAATCGCTCGCCAACTTCCAACGGCGGCGGGAATCCCTCGCTGCGGAAGGTCAACACTGGCTTGAGA
>JASFTJ010000259.1:0-4847 GCA_050053615.1 Anaerolineae bacterium
CAAGGTGTCTATTCGCCCTCATTACCAAACTTCGAACGATCACGAAAAGCGAAAGCCGGAACCGCGGAACCCGCGGAACCGCCATTCCGGCTGCACTCCGCCCTGTATGGATGGCTTGCCATGCCGTGCGAGTTGAGTTATAATTCCTGCATGTCGTAGCCCCGAGTGCGGCCGCTTCTGTCCAGGGAGCCAGACTCGGTGTGGAAACAGGGTGAATAGATGCAGACTGCGGAACAACCCAAATCGCGGGTACGTTCGGTTCTTCGCGAAGTCGTGGAAACGGTAGTCTTTACCTTCCTGATCTATGCCCTTGTCCGCACCTTTCTTTTCGAGAACTATCGCGTGGTAGGACGCAGCATGCTGCCCACGTTAGAGAATGACCAATTCCTGGTCGTGAACAAGCTAGGTTACCGACTAGAAGAGCCCCAGCGAGGAGACATCATTGTCTTTCGCGATCCGCGTGACAGTGATCGGAAGCTCATCAAGCGTGTGATTGGTCTGCCAGGTGAGACGGTAGAGGTCAATACCGGGCAGGTGATCATCAACGGGCAGGTGCTACAAGAACCATATATCGAAAGCACAACCCGCTATTCCCAACCGTCGCGACCGATTCCACAAGGCCAGTACTTTGTTCTGGGTGACAATCGCAACAACTCGAGCGATTCGCACAACTGGGGAACTCTGTCGGAGGACAAGATCGTGGGCAAAGCTTGGATTTCCTATTGGCCGCCCAGATTGTGGGGGATCATCCCCCACCAGATTTACGGAGACATACCTTTCCCCAGCGAAGAGGAACCATGACATTGCCCTGGAGCAGTTTCAGAGCCTCAGATGTGGACCACCAGGGGTAGAGTTCAGAAGCCTGAGAGGACACCGTGAAACTCGATATCAAGCCCAATATCGCCAAGATGATTGACCACACCCTGCTCAAGCCGGATGCGACGCCGGATCAGATTATTCAACTCTGTCAGGAAGCGCGCGAGTTCGGCTTCGCTGCGGTGTGCGTGAATCCCTATTATGCAAGCGTATGTGCCGATCTGCTCCAGGGCGCATCGGTGCACGTCTGCACTGTGGTCGGCTTTCCGCTGGGAGCCACTCCATCGGAGGTCAAGGCCTACGAGGCCCAGCGAGCGATCTATGACGGGGCCGCTGAGGTGGACATGGTCATCAACATCGGAGCGCTCAAGTCCGAGGACCACGCAGCGGTGGAACAGGATATTGCCATCGTGGCCCGGACTTGCCATGCAAGCGGGGTGATCTTGAAGGTCATCATCGAAGCAGCGCTATTGACCGATGAAGAGAAGGTCACTGCCTGTCAGTTGGCTGCGGCAGCCGGCGCCGACTATGTCAAAACCAGCACCGGCTTTGGGCCGGGCGGGGCCACTGTGCACGACGTGGAGCTAATGCGCCGCACTGTGGGACCAGAGATGGGGGTCAAGGCCGCGGGGGGGATTCGAACATACGAGGACGCCAAGGCCATGATCGCTGCTGGTGCAACGCGCATCGGCGCCAGCGCCGGAATCAAGATCGCACAGGAGGCAATGGGCAGTCACGACTAGCCCCGGGTGCCTGGAGGAGCGATCCGCTGAGCGATCTGATGAAGAACGCTTGAGGCTGGGGGCATCCTAGGGGACGGGCTCGCAGAGTGCGTGATACAGTTCGTTGGCGACAATCGGTTCTTGGCAGAGAAAGAGTCTTGAGTATACACCCATAAGAATTCACGAGTGCGAATGGTAGCCGTTGCGGCGCCGAGCACGCAGGGGGGGGCACATCGGTGCACATCAACATGGACTTGACACTGGCGCTGAACCGCCGCGAACAGGCCCTCAGAGAACCTAGGAGAGTGGACGCAAAATGAACTTGCTACACCATTTACCGCCTGGCCCCGACATCCCCAAGGTGATCTATGTCGTGGTTGAGGTACCCAAGGGGAGCCGGAACAAGTACGAGTATGAAAAGCAGCAAGGCTTTGTCAAGCTGGATCGGGTGCTTTATTCTCCGATTCACTATCCCGGCGACTACGGATTGATTCCTCGCACCCACTATGACGACGGCGATCCGCTGGACGTGCTGGTGATGGTCAACGAACCGACCTTTCCAGGGTGCATCATTGAGGCGCGCCCCATCGGTTTATTTCGGATGCGGGATCGAGGCGTCGCCGACGACAAAGTATTGGCCGTGCCCGCCTATGACCCGATCTTTCAGGATTACTACGACCTGCCGCATATCCCTCAGCACTTTCTAGCCGAGGTAGGCCACTTTTTCCAGGTATACAAAGACTTGGAGGGAATGGAGACCGAGGCGCTGGGTTGGGAGCGGGCGACCCAATCGCGGGAACAGATCCTCTACGCTGTGGATTTCTATAACCGGGAGTTTGGTGAGCCCGAACCGGAACCGGAGGCGGAGTGATGGAGGTGGTACCCGGCCTTCATTGGGTGGAGCGCATCTGGGACACCAAAGTCTACGTCTTGACTGATCGGGATCGGGTGGTGGTGATAGATGCTGCCACACCAGGCCGGGCAACAGCTATGTGGCGTCATTTGGATTCGTTGGGCTATGCACCTGAAGCGGTGGATGAGATTTGGCTAACCCACGGCGACATCGATCACATGGGCAGTGTAGCCGCCTTGAAAGCCAGATCAGGAGCCAAGGTGCTGGCCCATTACGCCGATGCACCGCTGGTGGATGGTCGGGCGGACCGTGAACTGGGAACCTTGCCAGGGGCGCCCACCGGTCAGAAGCTGTTCAACTGGATCGTGCATCAGATATATCAACCCACTGAGGTGGACCGACCGGTGAGGGAGGGGGACAACCTGGGCGGGTGGCAAGTGGTCCACGTACCGGGACACACAATGGGCAGCGTGTGCTTCTACCATCCGGCGCGCAAGCTTGCCATCGTAGGGGATGCTCTCAACCACAAACGCGGGAAACTGGGTGCGCCGCCGCGGATGTTTACTGCTGACATGGCCCAAGCCCATGCTTCCATCCGCAAGATCACTGAACTCGATTTCGACGTATGCTGTTTCGGCCATGGTCCGCCGCTGATGAACAATGCCCGGCGGAGAGTCCAAGCCTTTGCAACTTCACTGTCGTAGCGGTTGCTTGCAGGCTTGTTGACGATAAGCATGAGAATCGGGGGCTTTTGGCCGACATCTTGCTCTTGGTTCAAAACCGATCCGGGTCATCCCGAGCTGGGCAAGGGGTTTGTTGCAGTCAGGTTCGGGATGATTTCTCACTAGGCACAGGTCGGGAAATTGCACTCTTGCCAACCTTTGGAAGGCGTGACGCAGGATTTCTGAAAGGACTGCCATATGGCTGGCAAATCCACCGTCTTGATCGCCGACGACAGATTGGATAACGTCGAATTGGTGCGTGACCTGCTGACCATGCAGGGGTATGAGGTCATCAGTGCCACCAACGGTCGGGAAGCGCTGGACAGGATCCGCCAGCACCTGCCCGACCTGGTGTTGCTGGATTTGGATATGCCTCTGTTGAATGGGTACCAGGTCTGCGAGCAGATGAAGGCTGATCCGGCCACTGCTGACATCCCTGTTCTCATGCTCACTGCCTGGGCCGAACCCGAGCAGCGGGTGAAGGGCCTACGCTTGGGCGCGGATGACTATGTGGCCAAACCTTTCGACTACCGGGAGCTGTTGGAACGGGTCAAGACCAGACTTCGGGCCAAACAAAGAGCAGATGAGTTGCGGGCAACCCAGCAGCTGATCCGTGAAACCTTTGAGCGATACGTCTCGCCGCGAGTGGTCGAGCGCCTCCTGGCCGATCCGAGCCAAGTGCGCCTGGGTGGCGTGCAGCAGCCGGTGACTGTCCTCTTTGCCGACCTGCGGGGCTACACCACCGTGACCGAGGCGCTGTCACCCCAAGATCTGGTGGATGTGCTGAACGGCTACCTGGCGGTCGCTGTGCAGGCCGTGCTAGCCCACGAGGGTACCATTAGCCGCTATGCTGGCGATCTGATCATGGCCATTTTCAACGCACCGTTGCCCCAGCCCGGACATCCGCTGCGGGCCGTCCGAGCTGCCTTACGTCTTCGAAGGGACATGACTGACTTTCATGCAACACTGCCAGAGCCCTTGAGGACGAAATTCGGCATCGGCATTGTGACGGGTGAAGCAGTGGTCGGGAACATCGGTGCGCGTGAGTGGCTCAACTACACTGCCATCGGCAACGTGGTGAACTTGGCGCAGCGCCTGGAAGAGCTTGCAGGCGGTGGAGAGATTCTCGTAGACGAGCACACGCGTCAGACCCTTGGCTCCGCGGTGCAGGTTGAGACCCGGGGGTTGACGCCGATCCGGGGCCGCAGCAAACCGGTAGCCGTCTACGCCCTGCTGGGTCTGTCCGAAGAGCAGAACACATGACTCTGAAGCCAGGTGGCTGGGCGCAAGCGAGTCAAAAAGTGTTCGGTGGTGAAATGGGGTTTGGAAGATGAGACAAGTTGCAAAGGGCCGATTCCTTGTGGTGCTCCTACTAGGCGCCTTGATGCTGGTCGCCTGTGGCAAAGAGACGGCGTCCGTCGAAGAGGCTTCTGTGAAGAGCACTCAATCCGCTGAAGCTGGACAGTCCGACACGGCCGTCGACGAGGCCTGGGTCAAGGAGCGCTTGGCGAGGGGCAATGAGTTCGCCCAAGCTGGAGAGTTTGACAAAGCGGTCGAGGAGTACAGGGCTATTCTGGAGGAGGAGCCGGGCAACGTCTCGGCGCTCAGCAACCTTGGCGTCGTCTACTACCATATCGGTCAACTGGATCAAGCCATTTCCTGGTACGAGAAAGCCCTCGAGATCGCGCCGCAGGATGCTGGCACTCACTCTAACCTGGCTGCGGCCTATGTGCA
>JASFTJ010000260.1:0-4842 GCA_050053615.1 Anaerolineae bacterium
ATTCGCCCGTTTTGTCAAACTACTCTTTTTCGTCGACCACGATCTCTTTGGTTTCCATGTACCATTCGTGGATATTCCGGAAGCGGTCGCTGGTATGCAAGAGAGGCGGGAGCTGCACTTGATGGACCTGGGTGTCTATGGCGTAGGTGTAGATCGGATAGTAGATCAGGATAGAAGGCACTTCCTCGGCAAAGATTTGCTGGAAGGTTCGATAGAGTTCGGCGCGGCGCGCCAGATCGGTGGTCGTGCGCCCTTCTTCCATCACCAAATCCGCTTCTTCGTTGGCAAAGCCGGAGAAATTCTGACCAGATTCCCCGGCTTGCGTGGAGTGCCACAATGGGTAGGGATCGGGGTCAGCGGTCAAACCGACCTCGATCAACGCGGCGTCAAATGTCCGGTCGCGGACAAAGGTCGGGATGAAATCTGCGTTTGTCGGCCGGACGGCGACATCAATTCCAACTGCCCGCCACTGCTCTGCAAGTCTCTCGGCCATCTGGGTCATCGTTGGATCATCGCTGACCAACAAGTTGAAGGCCAGCGGCACATCCTCTTTGTCGCGGATGCGGTCAGCGTCAGAGTCCACCCATGCGCTGGCATCCAACAAGCCGATGGCTCGCTCTGGGTCGTGTCGATAGCGAGGCACCGAGGGATCGTAGGCCCAACTAACGGGCAGCATCGGGCTGTCGGCGACCAAACCTTGTCCTCCCAGCACCTCGTCAATCAACGCTTGTCGATCCAGGGCGTAGAGCAATGCCTGGCGCACGTCTTTTTCCTGGAGGAAGGGCAGCGTCTCGCGCTGCAAGTTTAGATAGATGATGCCATAGCCGGCGGATGGAGCAGAGTACAGTTGCAGGTTCGACAGTTGAGTCAAGTTGGCCAGATGCTCGGGGCCTTGAGGGTGGAAGCCATGGATCGCGCCTTGCTCATAGTCAGCCAGCAGGCCGTCCCAGTCGGCAAAAAACCAGAACTCGAGTTGTTCCAAGTATGGTTTGGGTCCCCAGTAATCAGGGTTCGCAACCAGCACCACCCGATTGGGCGACACACGCTCGACCATGAACATCCCGGTCCCCACGGGATGCTTTGTCGTGAAATCGTGTGTGGGCAGGTCAGCGGCAGGGACGTTTCCCAGCAGGTGAGCGGGTAGTATTCCGATGGTGGTGTAGTACAAGAAGGAAGGAAATGGCTCTTCCAGGATAAAGCGTACAGTATACTCGTCTGATTTCTCTACAGTCACGTTGCGCCACAATTCGCGCAAGGCCGTCGCGCCCTGGTAATTGGAATCCTGCATGGCCTGCACCGTAAAGGCTACGTCGGCGGAGGTGAATGGCGCGCCGTCGTGCCAGTCGACATCCTGACGCAGGTGGAATTCGTAGACAGTGCCATCCTCCGAGACTTCCCAGTCGATCGCCAGGGAGGGGGTCACTTGTCCCGCCGCATCCAGGGTGGTCAGGCCGTCAAAGACTAGGGCGCTCAGATCTTGGTCTACCGGGTTGGCTTGGATCACCAACGGGGCTAGGATCGGGTTGATCCTTTCCGAATACCCCAGGATGCCCTCGATGTACGCTCCTCCGGCGGCTGGCACTTCCTCGGTGATCGGGCTGGAAGTCAGTTGGGAGAGAATGAGAAAGACCAAGACGATGCCCAACAGCGCCAGGATTGCCTGCCAAATGATGTGACGGGTCATGCTGTTCCCCTTATGCGACACGAAGGGTGTTCCTCGGTTGTGTCAAGCCCGGGAACACCCTTGGAAGTGGGCGTATCACTTGCGTCTGTCGCTAGGCGACGAGGACGCTGATCAGGGAAATGATGAAAAAGGCCACGGCTAGACCGATGGTCACGTTGAACAGCGTTTTTTCCACACCGCGGCGGGTGCGATAGACGCCGCCACTGTCGCCTCCGCCGAAA
Organism: Anaerolineae bacterium; assembly: GCA_050053615.1. GTDB lineage: Bacteria > Chloroflexota > Anaerolineae > JAAYZQ01 > JAAYZQ01 > JASFTJ01. Next base: position 1,906 of record JASFTJ010000260.1, read on the forward strand.
ATGCCGCCCAGGCCGCCTTGGCCCTTGGCCTGGACCAGGATGATGGTGATCAGGGCGATCGAGATGATGATCTGGATAATCTGCATGTATGGCAAGAATGCAGTCACAACACTCCTCCAATCTTGTATCGTTTCAGTTTTCCTAGTTCTCACAGTTGATTCCGCTGAAAAACAATGTCCCAGCGGAGACGGAATATGTTGTGAGCGTGCACAACATATCGTATCCTCTTGCCTGTGGCTGCCCCTCGGTCAAAGCTGCCAAGGATAACAGCCGGAGGATTATACCATGTTATGATCCTCGTGGCAAATGGGTGTGGTCGTTTTTCTCAATTGGCCGATCTGTGGTATAATGGTTTGAAGTGTGCATCGTTAATTATGGCAAAGTTGGTTCTAATGAGGTCATTGTTGCGAACTTTTCACCATCGGGTCAGAGTTCGCAAGATGGAGCTTGTTGTGCTGACAAGAGAGGGTAGCTAGTGTTTAGTCCATTGAACTTTATCCTGGGTCTTTTTTCTCAGGACATCGGCATCGATCTGGGTACGGCCAATACGTTGGTCAACGTTCGCAACAAAGGCATCATCATCAATGAGCCATCGGTCGTAGCCATCGAAAAGAAGTCAAAAAAGGTGCTGGCGATTGGTCTAGATGCCAAAGAGATGGTGGGACGCACCCCGGCTTCCATCGTGGCCATCCGTCCCTTGCGCGATGGTGTGATCAGCGACTTTGACGTCACCGAGCGGATGTTGCATTACTTTATCAGAAAGGTCCATGATCAGACATTCTTGCCTGTACCTCGGCCGCGAGTGGTGGTTGGCATCCCTTCAGGTGTGACCGAAGTCGAAAAACGGGCAGTCCATGATGCTGCTCTCTCTGCGGGTGCACGGGAGGCGTACTTGATCGAAGAGCCAATGGCGGCAGCTATCGGCGCCGACTTGCCCATCACCGAGTCGCTGGGGAGCATGATCGTGGATATCGGGGGCGGCACCACTGAGGTGGCCGTTATCTCTTTGGGCGGCATCGTCGTGAGCCGCAGCCTTCGCGTAGCTGGCGACGAGATGGATGAGGATATTATCCAATACGCCCGCCAGAAATACAATCTGCTCATCGGCGAACGGATGGCGGAGCGGGTCAAGATCACCATCGGATCCGCCTATCCGCTGCCCCAGGAACAAACGATGCCCATCAAGGGACGCAATCTGATCACCGGTTTACCCGAGTCAATTGAGGTCAGCAGCGTCGAGATCCGCGAGGCGCTGGCCAACTCGGTAAACATTATCGTCGAGACAGTGCGCGACGCGCTGGACGACACGCCCCCTGAGCTGGTGGCCGATCTCATGGAGCAGGGGATCGTTCTGGCTGGCGGTGGTGCGTTGTTGCAAGGATTGGACGAGCGTCTCTCGGAGGAAACGAAAATGCGCGTCTATGTGGCTGAGGATGCCATGACCTGCGTGGCTCGGGGGGCGGGCAAGGTTTTGGAGGATCTGGATCGCTTGCACAAAGTATTGGCCAGCCTACAGCGCGGAAGCACCTCTCACTAGGAGTGATGCGCTTGAGATTTCAGGTTCGACGGTCGGGGTTTTTGGACGGGTATCGGACGCCGAACCTTGAACCCCCGGAACAATGAGCCGCGAGCGCTTGCAGAGCCTGTTGCCAGTTTTGCTCATTGTGCTTGCGCTGATCGGCTTTGCACTCCATCGCGCTGGCCTCTTGGCATCTGTCGAAGGCCTGCTGATTCGGGTGATGGCGCCTTTGCAGGAAGGAGCAAGTACCGTCGTTACCCGTTTCGGGGAATTGACCCAAACCGCCAGAGACCTGCGGGATTTGCGACGACGCAACGAGGAGCTGGAAGCTGAAAACGCCCGCTTGTTGCTGGAAATCGTGCGGCTTCGGGAGATCGAAACCGAAGCTGCCCTAATGCGTGACCTCCTCAACTTTGCTCTGGCTCATCCTAGTTTCAATATTCAAGGTGCGCATGTGGTTGGTCGCGTGATCGGGCGCGATCCCAGCAATCTGCAGCGCTACATAACTCTCGATATCGGGCAAGAACGCGGCGTCGCTCGTAACATGCCGGTGGTCACCGACCGGGGGTTGGTAGGGCGGATCGCGGAGGTTGGCACAGGCTGGTCCCGAGTGTTGTTGATCATTGATGTGAGCAGTTCGGTGAACGTGCTGACCCAGAGTACACGGGCTAGTGGCCTGATTGAGGGTCAGGCGGATGGCTCTCTGGCGATGCGCGCCATCCCTCAGAGTGATACTGTCAGTGTTGGCGATACGGTGTTTACCTCTGGTTTAGGGGGGAACTTTCCGCGCCAGATCCTGATCGGGCAGATCACGCGTGTGGATCGCAAGGACTATGAGCTGTATCAAGTTGCCGACGTCCAGCCCACGGTGGATCTTGAACACCTGGAGGTTGTGCTGGTCATCACCGATTTCGAACCGATTGAGGAAATGGAGGGTGGACAATAGAGAATGGCCGATCGACTGGAGACCAGGGCTGCGTTGGGGGCTGGAACGTGAAGCCCTGTCGCTGGACACTGTGAGTTATGAACTGTGAGCATTTACCTAGTCGCGCCCTTGCTAATCGTCATCGCCATTCTTCAGAGTACTGTCGTTCCTCATTTGACCATCTGGGATGTATTCCCCGATCTGCCGGTGCTCGTTGTCGTTAGTTGGAGCCTGCTGCGGGGAGCCGGAGAAGGTGTGGTCTGGGGATTCATCAGCGGGCTCGCGGTAGATTTGCTGTCGGGAGCTCCTTTTGGCGCGGCAACACTATCCTTCATCGCCATCGGTTTTCTGTCGGGGCTGGGTGAGGCGACTGTGTTTGGCGCTCACGTTGCCCTGCCGCTCATTACCACGTTTCTGGCCACGATCCTGTACGATCTTTTGTTCCTATTGATTGTCCAGATCTCGGGCAATTCTGTGGATTGGATGGGCAGTT
>JASFTJ010000261.1:0-4836 GCA_050053615.1 Anaerolineae bacterium
GGCGTAAACAAAACCCAGGCCGACCTAGCAGCGGCAGTGGTCCAGGCTGGAACCGTCGTCGTCGACAACCTGGCAGAGCTCGAGCAATGGGCGGCTCTGGCCCAGCAGGACGGGGATCGATTCCCGGATTTGTGGCTGCGCCTGTGCCCCGGCCTGGCCGTTGAAACCCACACGTACACTCAGACCGGCCACGAGGACAGCAAGTTCGGCATGAACCCCGCCGATGCAGTGCAAGCTGTGCGCCTCTGCCTTGAGCGTGGTCTGCCACTGACCGGTCTGCACTTTCACCAGGGGTCGCACTTTGATGACCCGGCGCCCCTCAAGGCTGCACTGAACATGTGCCTAGACCTGCTGGTAGAGTTGCAGGCGAGACTCGGCTGGTCAGCCGAGGTACTGTGCCCGGGTGGGGGCTGGGGTGTGGCCTACCACGAGGACGACCTGCCCCAACCCTCCGTGGTCGCCTACGTGCGGTTCGTGGCTGACCATTTGGCGGCCGGTTGTCGTCGACGAGGGCTGCCTTTGCCCCGGCTACAGCTGGAACCGGGGCGGAGCCTTGTCGCCCGGGCAGGTGCGGCCCTTTACCGTGTCGGGGGTGTCAAGCGAACGCCTCACCGACGTTGGTTGCTGCTGGACGGCGGCCTGGCCGACAATCCGCGCCCGGCGCTGTACGGTGCTCGTTACTCGGCGCTGCCAGTCCGGCAGCCAGAACGCCCTGCTAGTGGCCTAGCATGGCTGGGCGGTCCCTATTGTGAGAGCGGGGACGTGCTCATCGAGGCGCTGCCCTTTCCTGATGTGCAACCCGGCGAGTTGATCGCTGTGCCGGTCAGCGGGGCTTACCAGCTGAGCATGGCCAGCAACTACAACGGCGCCTGCCGACCTGCTGTGCTGTGGCTTCAAGAGGGAGCGGCTCACCTTGTCCAGGAGCGCGAGCAGCCCCATGATCTTGTCCGTCGGGACCGATCGCCGTGGGAGGGCAAAAGACGATGACGCATCGCACTGACGCTTCGCGGGGGCGAATGCTGGACCTGCTTTGGTTGTTTGTGTTGGGCATGCTGTGGGGATCGTCCTATCTGTTCATCAAGGTGGCTGTCGCGGATGTGCCACCACTGACGTTGGTGGCGGCGCGACTGTCGGTGGGCGCGGTCATTTTGTGGGTGTTGCTCCGTGCCTCTGGGCGCGCCATGCCCCGCAGCCTGGCAATGTGGCGTGTCTATGCCGTCATGGGTTTTCTAAATGGAGCGTTGCCCTACACCCTCATCTTTTGGGGGGAGCAGTACATCGACAGCGGACTGGCGGCGCTATTGCAGGCGACCATGCCCATGTTTACCGTCATCCTGGCTCATTTTCTCACCAACGATGAGCGGATGACCCGCGTAAAGGTCCTGGGTGTGGCCATTGGCTTTGTGGGGGTGGGCGTGCTGATGCTCTCCGACCTGAAGCTGGGATTGCAGGCGAATCTGCTGGGCCAGATGGCTGTCGTTGTCTCCTCGATCAGCTATGCTGGGGCGGCTGTCTTTGCCCGGAACCGGTTGCGCGGACAGTCCCCACTGGTTTCCACCACTGGGCAACTGACAATGGGAGCCGCCCTGATGCTGCCGTTGAGCTTGTTGGTAGATCGCCCTTTCCATCTGTCGCCGTCACTGGAGGCTATAGGCAGTTGGTTGGGGCTAACCGTTCTGGGCACTGTGGTGGCCTATCTCATCTACTATGCACTCATCGAGCGGACCGACGCCACTTTTGTCAGCACGGTAACCTACATCATCCCGGTAAACGGGCTGGTGTTGGGGGGCGCTGTGCTGGGCGAGGCAATTGGTGGAACGCAGCTGGTCAGCCTGGCGCTTATCCTGCTCGGGGTGTTGCTCGTGCGTTCCTAGCTTCCCTCTTGGGCCGATGGCTCTGCACGGGACAGAGCCAGGGGGAGAGGGAAATGAGAAAAGTGGAGATTCCGATCAAATATGCAAGTTCTAAAGCGACTTTTCGGTTTTTTGACTCCTTATGGCAAGATACTGATCGTCAGCACTATCCTGCTGCTGGGCCGAGCGGGCTTGGAGTTGGTGCCCCCGCTGTTCCAGAAAGTGATTGTGGATGAGGTCATCGGCGACCGGGTCCTTGGCCGACTTGGTTTGTACGTCGGGCTCCTTGTGGCGGCGTATGTTCTGCAACAGGCGACTAACGCCGCTGACATGTTCATCCGCCACGCCCTGGGCGAACGCTTTATCCTCGACTTGAGGGTGCGCCTCTACGCGTACTTGCAGCGGCTTTCGCTCTCCTTCTTTGAGCGGACATCTACCGGCGAGCTGATGTCGCGTGTGACTAACGACGTCAATGCCCTGGAGCACTTTGTCACGCACGGTTCGGCGCTCACCGCCGTGGACCTGTTGCGGCTCGTGGGGGGCGGCGTCATCCTCTTTATGCTCGACGTGCGGTTGGCGTTGCTGGTTCTGCTTCCGGTGCCGGTGCTGGCCGTGGCGCTGCGATATTTTAATACACGCATCCGCCCCATCTACCGCCGCGTGCGCGCCCGTCTGGGCGACCTCAACGCCCAGCTCCAGGACAACCTGTCGGGCATCCGCGTCATTCAAGCCTTTGTGCAAGAGGAGCGAAGACTGGAGCGATTCACAACTGAGAGCGAGAATTACTATGATGCTCGGGTGCAAGGCATCCGCTACTGGTCCACTTTCTTCCCGGCCATGCGCTTTGTCGCTTCGCTGGGTAGCGCTATCGTGCTGAGCGTTGGAGCAATGATGGTTGTCCGTGGAGAGGTATCACTGGGTACCCTGGTCGCCTTCCTCTCGTATACCACTTCGTTCTATCAACCCATAAACCGCCTGACCGAGATAGACAGGGTCTTCCAGGAGGCCATCGCCGCCGGAGAGCGGATCTTTGAACTGCTGGACGAGACGGCAGATATCGGGGATGCGCCTGACGCAGTGGTGCTGCCGCCCGCCGAGGGCGAGGTCGTCTTTGATGGCGTTCACTTTCGCTACGGTCGGGCTGCATCTGCAGATCATCCCCAAGTCCTGCACGACGTGGACTTTGTCATGGCCCCTGGCAAGGTAGTTGCCCTGGTGGGACCCAGCGGCGCGGGCAAGACCAGCATCGCCAATCTGCTCTGCCGCTTCTACGATCCCATCCACGGTCATATCACCGTGGATGGCTACGACTTGCGCCGAGTCGAGTTGACCTCGCTGCGGAAACAGGTGGCGGTCGTCTTGCAGGACACATTCCTCTTCAACACCACGGTGCGTGAGAACCTGCTGTTCGGCAAGCCGGATGCCACCGAAGATGAGCTAATCACTGCCGCCCGGGCGGCCTACGCGCACGAGTTCATTGAGGCCCTGCCGGAGGGCTATGACACAGAGATCGGCGAACGGGGCGTCCGGCTGAGCGGCGGTCAGAAACAGCGGCTGGCGCTGGCCCGGGCCATCCTGGCCGATCCGCGGATCCTGATCCTCGACGAGGCTACTTCCTCGGTGGATGCCGAGGCCGAGTACCTTATCCAGCAGGCCTTGGATTCGGTTTTGGAGGGACGCACTGCGCTGGTGATCGCCCATCGGCTGAGCACCATCCGCAACGCGGACAAGATCATCGCCCTGGAGGAGGGTCGCATCGTCGAGGTGGGCGATCACCACGAACTGATGCAACGTGGCGGCCTTTATCGCCAGCTCTACCAGCGCCAGCTGGAACTGACTGCGCTGGAAGGGGATTCTCCAAAAGGGGGAGATTAGAGACCAGAGGAAGCCATCAATATCGGGCCAGACTATACATCTTGTTTTGCCCTCTCTCCCTGGTGGACGCAGCGCACGAGTGGTCGAAGCACAGAATGTGCAACGGGAGCAACTGAAACAGCGCCTGGGTGCGGAGGGTTCGCTAGCGCAAAAAAGCCCCGCAGACGTTTGCGGGGCGTTCTGCTGTTTTGCTGTGAGGTGTGTTCCGAATGCTGCACGTGCACTCTCTCTGGCGAGCAAACGTTTGACCTAGAAGCTATTCAGGGGTATACTATGAATGACTGCCCTGAAAAAAGGGCAGTCGAGAGAAAATGGGTACCGTATGTTGTGTGCACGCTTTGCGCGCACACAACATGCACTCCCTTTCTCCCGCTGAAAAGACCATATTTTAGCGGAGCCATGAATCAATTCTGTAGAGGAGATCGATTGGTATGACAGTTTGTAGAAGCCGCCGAGTGTGTGGCCTTCTACTGCTTTGCCTGCTGCTCTCATTCAGCCTGCCCCTGTCGCTGGATGCGCAAACGCCAGAGCCGACGTCGTCCAAGAAGGTGATGATTGAGGCCTGGTTGGATGAGATGCTGGCCCAAATGACCACTGCCGACAAGGTCGGGCAGCTTTTTTTGGTTACCTTTCGGGGCAACGATCTGGAAGCTGGTTCGGCCGTTGCAGATCTGGTACAGCGTCTTCGTGTGGGCGGTGTCATACTCAGTCCCGAAAACGAGAATTTTGTCAACGATACGTCTACCCCTGAACAGGTCTTGTCTCTGACCACAGCTCTACAGAGGTTGGCTTTTACCCAATCTTTCCCTATCACCGTCACACAGAGCGTGCCGGTGACGGTTACGAGTCCGCTGGGAGAGACTGGATCTTCAGCGGCATCGGAACCCTTGACCGTTTCCACATCGGTGACGGTCAGCAACGTGATCACCTTGCCCCCTCAGGGTATCCCTCTGTTCGTGGCTGCATCCCAGGAGGGAGATGGGTACCCATACACAGCTTTTCGCGGCGGCTTTACGCCTCTGCCGAGCCCCATGGCGGTAGGCGCAACCTGGGATGAGGAGAACGCCGAAGCGATCGGACGGATCGTTGGCCAGGAATTATCGGCAGT
>JASFTJ010000262.1:0-4824 GCA_050053615.1 Anaerolineae bacterium
GTCGTGTGTGCGTTGACGGCGGTGATGTACACTTCGTAAGACGCGTCAGGACTGTTGATGACCTCCGGCCGGAACCAGGGTCGGCCCTGCCACTTTTCCGACTCCCCCGCCAAGGTTTCAGGCCAGGGCCAGAGGTCAAAGACGTGATCCCGACGGCGGATCAGGTTGTCGAGAAAGACATCGTCCACGCGCATCTTTTGCACATCGCCGGTGGTAAGGTCCAGCCAACGTGATTTTAGTCCCCGCACACTGATGCCAGAACCCAAGGCGGCCGCGTTCACCGCTCCCACCGACGATCCAATGAGCACGTCGGGCCGCCAGCCCACCTCTTCCAGGTACTCCAATACCCCGATGTGATATGCACCACGTCCTCCACCACCGGACAGGACCAGCACCCGCCTGCTCATGTCTTTCTCATCTCTCATGCATCCTCCTCATAATCCATCCACGGCCCAAACAGGCAAAGTTTAGCACAGTTCGCCACCGCCGTCAATTCCCATCCACGCGCCCATTTTGCACACGCTGGCCGCTTGACAGTTCCACCCGTCCGAGTATACTGTTTGAGATCCGATAGCGGGAGCCCATACTACTATGGTGCGAGACATACTCCGTGGGGATGCCATGCTTTCCGACGCAACATCCGAGAGGGGAAGAGACTGGAAGCTTTCCTCAGTCCGATTGCAGACAAGAGTCGATCACGAGAGCCGCCATCGCAGACATGATCCTTGCCGACATCCAAACATCCCCCACCATAGATTGTGAGGAGGTCACCTATGCAGAGATTTGCCTTGAACGCTTTGGACCTGGCCATGCAACGCGGCGCGACCTATGCCGATGTGCGTGTAGTCGAGCGTCGGACCGAGGATCTTTTGGTAAAGAATGGCCAGCCGGATCGCGTGACAACGGAGGAGGATGCCGGCTTTGGGGTGCGCGTCCTGGCAAACGGCGCATGGGGATTCGCGTCGAGCAGTGACTTTACCACCAAGGCCGCTGCGGCAACCGCGAGCCTGGCCGTGACCATCGCCCAGGCCAGTGCCCGAGTCCGAGACGAGCCGCTCATGTTGCCATCCCGTCCTGAGGAAATAGGCACCTATGCCACCGAACTGAAGCAAGATCCCTTCGCTGTGCCCCAGGAGACGCGTCTGGACCTCTTGCTCGGCTGCTCAGAGACAATGCAGCGCTGCTCCGCAGTGCGCGTAGCCCAGGCCCACATGAACCTCTTCCGCGAGCACAAATGGTTCGTCTCCAGCGAAGGCAGCCGCCTGGAGCAGACGGTGGTCGAGAGCGGAGGCGGCCTAACGGCCACGGCCGTGGGCGACGACGGCGTCTTTCAGCGGCGCAGCTTTGCCGACCATGCTCAGGCTGGCTACGAATTCGTCACAGGCTTGAACCTGCCAAGCCAGGCCGAGCGCTGCGCCGAGGAAGCGGAGGCCCTCCTCGCTGCGCCGCCCTGCCCTTCGGGCACGCGGACGGTCATCCTGGGGAGTTCCATGTTGGCCCTGCAAGTCCACGAGAGCTGCGGCCACCCCATCGAGCTGGACCGGGTCCTGGGCACGGAAGCCTCCTTTGCCGGGACCAGCTTCCTAACGGTGGATCAACTCGGGGTGCTGCAATATGGCTCGCCCGCAGTGAGCATCACCGCCGACGCCACGCTGCCCCGGGGCCTGGGCACCTTCGGCTGGGACGACGAAGGCACTCCCGCCGAGCGTTTGCCCATCGTCGAGCGCGGCCGATTCGTTAACTATCTCACCTCCCGTGAGACGGCTTGGTGGCTGGCCAACCACCATCAGAGCAAGTCGCCGGTCCCTCCGCTGCCCTTCAGCAACGGCACGATGCGCGCCGACGGCTGGGGCCGTCTGCCCCTCATCCGCATGACCAACATCAGCCTAGAGCCGGGAGGCTGGACGCTAAGAGATCTGATCGCGGCCACCCAAGACGGTCTGTTCCTCGACACGCCAAAAAGCTGGAGTCTGGATGACAAGCGGTTGAACTTTCATTTTGGAGCGGAGGTGGCCTACGAAATCAAGAACGGCAAGCTGGGCCGCCTACTGCGCGATGCCAGCTACACCGACATGACGCCCCGCTTTTGGAACAGTTGCGACGCGGTGTGCAACGCCGATCACTGGCATCTGTGGGGCCTGCCGAGTTGTGCCAAAGGCGAACCGATGCAGATTGCCCATGTAGCGCACGGGGCCGCACCGGCGCGATTCCGGGGGATACAGGTTTGCGGGGAAGGGTGAGGTTTTGTGCTAGACCAGCCGCTGCTCGCAGCGGTCCCGATAGCCGCAGCCGCGGCAGCGCGCCGGCTCATCATGGCTGCGGTCCACCTGATGGTGAGCCCGGCGAACCTCGCTGCCGGCGTGTAGGTCGCGGCGGATAGTGCTGAGGGTGTCCAGCAACTCGGCGCGCAGGGCAGGGGTGTAGTCTATCTCAAAGGCACAGTCTCTGTACCTGACGATGCCGAAGGGAGGCGGGCGTCCATCCTGATCCTCGACCAGCAGGCAGTAAGCGGCCAATTGCAGAACGTGGGCTTCATACGGCTGTTCCGGCGCCGCCCCCGACTTGACCTCCACCGGGATGACGTCCCCCCGCCGCCGCACGAGGTAGTCGGGGCGGCCGGTAAGGCGGTGCCGGTTCGAGAAAAGCGGCTGCTCACAGCGATCCCAGGCGCCGGTGTCCACATAGGTCACACGGCCCCTCGGCAATCCTGTCTCCCGCTGCGCCGCACCCGAGCGGAGTAGCAGCCACAATCCCACGCCGCCAAATATCACAGCGGCCAACAGTAGCCAGCCCATCGCTTCAGTTCCCCAGGCTCAGCAGCAGCCACGCGGCGAAAGTCACGACCAGCACCACCGCCAGCACCAGCAGCATCACAGCCACGCGCCGCAGGCGATGGTAACCCTCCACTGCCCGCCCATGCCGCCGATGCCCGGCCGCCCCCCGCCGCATCGCCGCCACGTTCGCCGAGCGGTAGCCCTTCACCCGCCCCAGCCACCAGGCCCGCGCACAAAAGGCGTACTGGGCGATTTCGCTGGCGCGGATGATGTCGTCGTGTCTGCTCACGATTCTATCCCAACCCGTTCTTCAAACTCCCGCAATGCCTGGCGCATCATCTCCTGACGGAAGGCGGTCGTCACATCGCCCCGGGTGCGATGGACCACGCCGCGGAGCACGTCCGTCATCCGTCGCAAGCCGCCCGTGATCGCTTTGGGAAAGTCCACGGTCATCAATTGGCTGTAGACTTCATCCATAATGATCAGCATCTCTTCGGCGCGCTCCAGATGATTCCGCCGTATCAGGTCCAGTGCATGACGGCGCATCTCACTAGCCGCCTCGGCCAGGCCGTTGAGATATGCCGCTGACTCTACAGCCAGATCAGCCGGCGTCGGCAGATCGCCATCTCGGACAAAGGCATAGACCACCTGCGCCTCGACGTACTCTTTGAGAGCATCCTGCGTGTACCCAGCATGGTACAGATCGGGATACGGTTCCAGGTCATCGACTAGTTCGCGGGCAGCTTGCCCCGCCGTGTCCAGGAGGTTCTGCGCTTGGTCAAAATCGCCTCGGTGAGTGGCACGGATGGCGTTAGCGCAGTGACGGATCAGCGTGCGCGAACGTCGCAAGGCTGTGTCGCGAACAGTGTTCTTGTCTTCAAACTCGGCGCGGATCTCCTCGACGATGGTTTCCAATTGATCCATGTTGACTCCTTAAAAACTGGGGCATTGTAAAGAAGAGGACCATGATGGCCCCGCTCAACATTGCCCATCTCTTTGAATTGACGAGTATGTCCCGAATCATCTCACCACGGAGGCGCAGAGAACACAGAGTTATGCAAGGATCTACTTTGCAATTCTCCGCGACTTCCGTGTCGCTGTGGTTCAATTCGACCTTTTTGCCGTGGACTCCCCCTAGTTGGATCGATTCTCCGTCGACAACGCCTCGTCGAAAAAGGTCACGATCCTGATCTCATATTCCTCCGGTCGTATCGCTGGGACCTGGCCGTGGCTTGCTTCAGGGACCGACCAGAACGCGCTGGGCTCGCCTGCGTGCTCATAGTAGTGGCGGACCAGGCGATATCCAGGATCATCTGGCGGGGCCGTAGCAATTAAGAGCACCGGCCGGGGTGCAATGTCGGCCATGCCTTCGACTACGCCGGCAGGAGCCTGCAGGCCCGTCCGCCACGCCAGCAGTTTGAAGCCAAGCCAATAGTTGAACGTGACCCAGCGGTCTTTTAGGGATGCAGCCGGAAAGATGTCGTCTGCGGCGGCCAGACCAGGCTCCTCGGCGACCACCGCCTTGAGCTGGGGCATCTGGGCCGCCGCGCGCAGAGCGATCTGCCCTCCTTGCGAGAATCCCAGGATGCCGATGCGCGCCGGATCCACATCCTCCCGTGCCTGGAGCACGGTCAGCGCGGATGCCACATCCTGGACATCAGCCCAGCCGTAGGAGCGCATTTCTCCTTCACTCTCGCCGCTGGCCCGTTCGTCGTAAAGCAACGCGCCATAGCCGTGGCTAACAAGGATCTCAGCCCGCTTCAACATCTCGACCCGATGGGCACCGTAGCCATGCAACAGGATCACGGCCGCCTCGTTCTGCGAGGGAATGTACCAGCCAGCGAGGGTTACGCCGTCATCGCTGGTAAAGGTTACGTCCTGGTAGTCAAGGCCGAGGTCGGCGGGCCTGACCTCTCCGATGGAACGACGCGCCGAACTGGTCATCCCAAGCAACCACAGGATCATGTATCCCGCATACAACATCACCACGGCCCCGACCAGTGCCACCGACAGCAACCTGAGCCAGTATCTGCAACCTCGTTTCCTTTTT
>JASFTJ010000263.1:0-4820 GCA_050053615.1 Anaerolineae bacterium
TAGCAAAAGGTCGTCTCCGCCGACGACGTGGAACTGGCGCTGGACCGCTGGCCCGGGTGGCGTCCCGGGCCAGTAGCCCGCCTGCGGCCCCGACGGCAGCGCCTGCGGAGACCCGCCCTGGATCACGATCACCGGCGGGTTGCGCCGTTGGTCGTGGAACGCCTGGCGCTCCACCTCCTCGGCGCGCTGTCTGTCCCGGCGGGTGAACGCCACCAGCAGCAACAGCGCCGTGGGGATGCCGGCCGCCACCCCACACACCACGCCAATGACCACCGCCATCGCCTCCCCGCTCATCTCCTTGCCCACGACCACGGCCAACGTCACGGCAAAGACCAGGGCAAACACACCACCGATCTGCTTCATGTCCAACCTGCCTCCCGTTCTCCCATACCGTCCTGCGGTCTACCCCAGAGCTCGGTCATTGCCGATCCCCAGCCTCTACCTCCAGGACGCGCATCCTCGGCGCCGGCGCGCTGGGCGCTGCGACGCCAAAGGCCACGGCCAGCGCCCGCAGTGCATCCTGAAACCCCTGCTGATAGTCCTGATTTCGGACGGTGGCCGCCTGCGAGGCCCGCATCGTTTCGTCCGTCGCTGCCAGAATCCGCGCCACATCCTCACGAAACCACAAATCCAAGCCCATGTCTGAAACTCAATGCTCCCTTCTTGTCCCAATTGCCGCATGAAGTATCATGAATAAGCGCCACGCCCGCTGGTTGAGCAGACCCGAGACCGTATCGAACCCGAAGGCGCGAAACGTGCAGGAACGCTTGGTTTCGATGTGCTGCTCGCTATTGGCTCGCAGCTACTCCACCGGCGCTTGACTTCTGATTCACGGTGTTTGAATAGACTGTTGGTATTACTTGATGCGCTGCAACCGTGACCGCAGCCGCGCCGCCAGGCTCACACTGTGGTTGCCCTCGCCGTCGGTGCCGGTCCCGGCCAGCAACTGCGGCTGTGTCCCCTCCCGCAGCCGCGCCACCAGCTCGCGCGCTTCGCCCTCGCCAATGTAGGCGGCCTGCATCCGGGTCACCTGCCCCTTGACCACCACCAAAAAGTCGCCCTGCCCCAACAGCCGTTCCGCCCCCGTCTGGGCCAAGCCCGTCGCCACCTTGGCGTCCTCCGGACTGGCCACGCTGCCCACCAACCGCACAGGAAAGTTGCTCTTCACCAGACTGCCAATGACCGCCGCCGTCGGCTTCTGGGTGCAGGCCACCAGGTGCACGCCCGCTTCCCGCCCCCGCTGCGTCAGCCGCGTCAGCAGCCTCTCCACCTCCCGACCCCCCACCTGCACCAGGTCGGCCAGCTCGTCCAAGACCAGCACCAGCCGCGGCTCGGAGCGCTGCTCCTCATCCCGCCGCTCCATCTCTGCCACCAGCCGCTCCAACACCGGCGTCGCTTCCTCCACCCCGGTCGCCACCGGTTCCAGCAGGTGCCGCAGCCCGGCAAAGGGCAACAGCCCGCGCCCCTTGGGGTCCACCAACACCAGCTGCAGCGCTCGCTGGGTGTTGTGCAGCGCCAGCGAAGCGACGATGGTCCGCGCCAACGCCGTCTTGCCTGAACCGGTCGTCCCCGCGATCAGTACGTGGGCCACGTTGGGGCTGGGCAAGCGCAACAGCAGCGGCACTCCCTCCTGGTCCAGGCCCAGCACCGCCGTGACCGGCGGCACCGCCTGCCGCCCCAGCCGCCGGCAGAGCGCCATCAGGCGCACCGTCTGCTCCTCGTCCCGGGGCACTTCCACCTGCACCTGCCCTTCCTCGCGATAGACCCGGCAGGAGGAGGCCCCCAGACTGAGGGCGATCTCTTCCGCCAGCCCGGCCACTTTCTTGACCTTGACCCCCAGCGGTGTGCTGACCTGGTAGCGCACCAGGCGGGGCGTGACCGTGCCCCCGGTGACCCGGGCCGGCACCTTGTGGCTGGCCAGCACCAACTCGATGCGGTCGGCCTGAAAGTGCAGTGTGCGGCGCATCGATTCCCTCCCGCGCTGCGTCAGCTCGCAGCAGCGACCCGCTCCCGCTGGGGAAAGGGTACGACCTTGCCTGCCCCCGCAGGGACCTGCTGCTCGGCCGGAGCCCGCACGGGCTCCCGCAGGGCGCAGCCGGCGCAGGCGCGGGGATGCTCGATGGGCACGACGCGGGCGGCGCAGGCGGCCCGTTCGAAGTGCAGTTCGGGCGGGCCGTCATCCCAGACCTCGGTGCGGCCGTTGAAGCGGACGATGAGGGGCGAGGGGGTGCTCTGACGCAAGGAGAAGCGCAGCTGAGCGCAGTTGACGGCCCTGGCCGGGCAGGCGCGACAGACGTTGGGCGAGACCTCGCCCTCCCCTTCGACGATCTTGCGGCAGACGATGCGCCCCTCCTTCGACACCGTGCGATGCTCGCAGAGACGCGAACCGGCGGCAGAATCGGAGCGTTTTCGGATAGTTGATAACTTGCGCAACATGGATTCCTCCCGGTCTAGGCGCGGCGGAGGACCGCGACCACACGGCCCTGGACTCGGATGTCCCGAGCGTCAGCATAGAACGGCGACATCGTGGGATGTGCTGGCTGGAGCCGAACCCGTTTGCCCTCTGGGTATACACGCTTCAGAGTCGCCTCATTGCGGTCACACAAGTAGACGACGGCCATCTGCCCACGTGCAGCTTCCTCGTCCCGTTCGACAATCAAGAGATCGCCATCATCGACCAAGTCGTCGACCATCGAGTCACCTCGCACCCGTAAGGCATAGAGATCTCGTCGGGGACCGATGAGGTCAGCGGTCAGTTCGATCTGCTCCCCTGGCCTGTCGGCCAGCTCGATGGGCTGACCGGCAGCGATGGTGCCTTCTACGCTGATCTCAAAGGTGGAGGGAGTTGCACCCGCAAGCCGAAGCCCCCTTGGCGTGTGAGGCGTGCGCTCGATGAGGCCGTCATTCTCAAGGATGTCCAAGTAGTAGTTGACGTGGGACTTGCTGCTGAGGCCGACGGCCTCCCTGATCTCATCATACGTCGGTGGATAGCCGTTCTCAACGAGAAAGGCCTCCACAAATTCGAAAACCTCGTCCCGAAGGTTCCCGCGCTGAACACCCATTCTTTACCCTTTCCAGCTCGACAGTCCTGTCAAATCAGGCAACAAAATAGAACGTGCGTTCTATTATATCAGAACGCACGTTCTAAGTCAAGGCCTAGAGCAACAGCTTTTAGAATTTTAACTTGATGTTCAAGAGCCGCGGGATGGGGCAGCCGGTCGGGTTATGATGCGCTCAGTTCAGTTGGCGGATGACACACACAACCTTGCCCATCACCTCGACGTTACCCGCCGGGTAGTACATCGGCCCCATAGTTGGGTTCGCTGGCTGTAAACGCACCTGGTTGTCCTCCAGGTAAAAGCGCTTGAGTGTCGTCTCCTCCTCATCGCGCAACCAGACTGCCGCCAACTCCCCGTTTTCCACTGTTTGCTGATGCCGCATGACGACGACATCTCCATCGTGGATCAGGGCATCGATCATCGAGTCCCCTTGCACCTCCAAGGCAAAGATGCCCTTCTGATCCTTGACGATATCGCGGGTCAGATCGATGGTCGTGTCGTAGCCAAAGGGTGAGAACTCGGCGTCGGGGACAGGGATCGGCGTACCAGCGGCGATGCGGCCCAGGAGGGGCACCTCGACGACGCTGCTCATTCCACTTGCCAGATTCCCAACCAGACGGATGCCGCGCGATATTTCTCGATCGCGCTCGATGTACCCTTTACGCTCCAGAGCATCCAGGTTGTACTTGACCACCGAGGTGGACGAGATTCCTACCCGTTTGCCAATCTCGCGGATGGTCGGCGGGAATTGCTGCTCTATGATGAATTCCCGTATGAACTCCACCATCTTTTCCTGACGTTCAGACAGCTCGCGAGCCATGATTGGGCCTCCTTTCGCCATTCGCACGGTTACGCGATTAGCTCATCTGTTCGACCCTATTATACACGAACATCTGTTCGTTGTCAAGTTTTGATCCGGCCTATGTTTGCGATAACTAACCGCTCCTGCCCCCCATGCCAACCACACTTTGCCAAACTTGAGCCCTCGCCACAAGCATGCTACAATACCGGGGGGAGGGATCGGTGACCAAACGACCAGGCGGGGCGATCGCGGCGGTGGAACCGGGCAGCCTGGGCGCCGAGGCCGGGCTGGAACCCGGCGACCGGCTGCTTGCCATCAACGGTCACCCTCTGCGCGACATCATAGACGTGCAGTTCTACAGCGCCGAGGAGGCGCTGGTGCTGCTGGTGGAGCGGGACAGGGCAAAGCGGCGCGTCCAGATAGAACGCGAGTACGGTCAAAAGCTCGGACTCGCCTTTGTGCATCCGACCTTTGATAGGGACATCCGTCGCTGCGCCAACAACTGCGATTTCTGTTTTGTGAAACAGAACGCGCCCGGGATGCGGCGCTCGCTCTATGTCAAGGACGATGACTATCGCTACTCGTTCCTCTATGGCAATTTTGTGACGCTGACCAACTTGACCGATGACGATTGGGCGCGGCTGGAGGAGCAACGACTCAGCCCCCTGTACGTGTCGGTACACGCCACGGACCTAGCACTGCGGAGGCGCTTCCTGGCCCGCAAAGATGCGCCCGATGTGATGGAGCAGCTACGCCGCCTGGCCGACCTCGCCATCGAGGTCCATACGCAAGTGGTTCTGGTCCCCGACCTGAACGACGGTGAGCATCTGACACAGTCCCTTGTTGATCTGACAGCATTATGCGGGAAGCCGGTGGCATCGGTGGGCGTCGTGCCGGTAGGCCTGACCAAGTATCACCGTGGTCGGTGTCGCACGTACACGCCCAACGAAGCGCGGGCG
>JASFTJ010000264.1:0-4815 GCA_050053615.1 Anaerolineae bacterium
AATACACCACGGCTGCCCCTGATGATTATACCAACGGCATCAGCGCCCATAATGCCCATCGGTGGGTAGTGCGGGACAGCGAGTGGTACCGCATTCGCACCCCGACGAATGACCCCGTGCCGACCATTCTTTTCTGGTCTGGTTCCTCTGATACCGTGGTGGAACGTAACCTCCTTGTGGATTGCTACCAGGGCATCTCTTTTGGCAACTCTAGTCAACCCGGCATAAACCACACCGGCGGCATCGTGCGCAACAATGTGATCTATGCTTCGCTGCCCCACGATGTGGTCGTCGAGATGGTCCACGCCAGGGACTGGTTGGTAGCCCACAACACTGCCTTGCTCCTCGATCCTGCCCCTGGTCTGACCTGGGGCATGGAGGCCCGCTTCTCGGACAGTCAGGGCGCTTTTGCCCATAACCTGACCAACATGGACATCATCAGCCGGGACGGAGCCCAGGTGACGCTCACCGGCAACATCACCAGCGCGGCGTCTGGTTGGTTTGTGGATGCTTCTGAGGGGGATCTGCACCTGCGGGCGTCTGCTGCGGCGGCCATCGATCAGGCCGCACCCATGGCCCAGGTCCCCGACGATTTTGACGGCGACGCGCGACCCATCGGCACCGCTTCTGACATTGGCGCTGACGAGTATGTCTCTCCTCCCTCCGCCTCTGTGTCCTTCTATTTACCTCTCGTTATCAAGGGCTGGTCTGCTCCCACTTGCATGACTACCACCACCCTGGCGAATGGTCGAGAGCGGCCTGGCTGGTCGTGTCATCGCAGATAACCGGTGGGAGCAAAGGTGGAACCGATGCGTAGCGAACATCACCCGGGTCCGCCAGTTCAGGAAGCTCCTTCGACACTGCGGCCCCAGGCTGCACATCACACCCTTGCTTCCACATGAAATCGCCATGCGTACTGCGCCCCTCATCTTGTCACTGTGCCTGTTCTATGCTACACTGATCTTGTTGTCTTGACACGCGGAGGATAGTTGCAGATGAAGAGAGCCGTACTCATTCTAATCTTGGGATTTCTGATCCTGGTGGTCCCGGTGCTTCAGACCACGCGGGCCCAGACGCTGGGGCAGATCACATCGCCCCGCGACCGGGCACAGGTGCGAGGGTTGGTGCCTATTGAAGGGAGCGCTACCCATCCTCAGTTTCAGAAGTACGAGGTCCATTTTGGCCCGGAGCCGAATCCTGGCGACCAATGGACGCCGGTGGGCGGCTCTCCCTTCAGCGTGCCGGTGGTGCAGGGGCGGTTGAGCCTGTGGGATACGACCATCATCCCCGATGGGCTCTACAGCCTGCGCCTGCGCATAGTCCGCGCCGATGGCAACTATGACGAGTATTATGTGCGGGGCATCCAGGTGGCCAACACCCGGCCCACGCCCACGGCAACTCGCGAGGCAACCCCCACACCGGCGGAACCGACCGACACGCCCTCGCCGACACCGACCGTTGTCATCGGTGTGCCGACGGTAGCAAGCCCAACGCCGAAACCGACGAGCACTCCTCTGCCGACGACGCCGCCCACGGACACGCCGGAGCCTGTGAACCTGCCTTTTCAAAACGTGAGTGAGGCAGCCTGCTGGGGAGCCGTGGCCACCACCGCGGTTTTTGTCGGGATTGGTCTCATCTTTGCGCTAAAGGGGGGGCTGGCTGCTCTGGCCCACTGGCTCGCCCGGCGAGGCAGAGAGAGCCTGGGTGTGTATGACGATTGAGGCATCGAGGTGATACGTGGTAGAGGCGACACCTAGCCGCTCCAACCAATCGGCGCAGATGGGAAAAGAAGCGAGGGAACGCCCGGCACTGATCGTCGGACTAGGAAATCCTGGGAGCGAGTACGCTGCCCATCGGCATAACATTGGCTCGCAGGTGGTGGCTGCGTTGGCCCGCGCCCACGGTCTGACCTTCTCGCGCCAGAAGCGCATGAAGGCTCGGGTCGCTGAGGGCCGGATCGACGGACGTCCGGTGCTTCTGGCCAGGCCGCAGACGTTTATGAACCGCAGCGGCCGGGCCGTAGGTCGGCTGCACCGCGCCCACGGTATCCCCTCGGAGCGCATCCTGGTCGTGTACGACGATCTCGACCTGCCGCTGGGGCGCTTGCGGCTGCGGGCAGAAGGTGGTTCAGGTGGACATCGAGGAATGCGCTCAGTCATTGCCTCGCTGGGCACACAGGGCTTCCCTCGCCTGCGCGTGGGCATAGACCGCCCGCCAGGGCGGATGGATCCCGCCGAGTACGTCCTCCAGCCTTTTGACAAAGCGCAGAAGCCTTTCCTGGCTGAAATTGTGGCCCGTGCGGTAGCCGCTGTTGAATGCTGGCTGGCGGAGGGAATCGTGGCTGTCATGGATGAGTTTAACCGCCCCTTCCTCGAAACACAGCTAGGCGAGCGGGAGGGCCAGGCGTGAATCTGTCCGGCCTCTTGCCCTTGGTTCGGGAGGTGGCCGCCTACCGGCAGCTGGTGGATGCCATCGAACAGGGATCCACAGATGTGGACTTTGACATCCTCACGGGGCGGGGTCTGGGCATCATCTCGGCGGCGCGGCCCTACCTGGTGGCGGCTCTTTACCGGCAATTGGGCCGCCCCATCGTCCTGCTGACGACCCGCGCTGAGCGCGTGAGCCAGTGGGTCGATCAACTGTGCGTCTGGACCGGATCCGAGTCCGTCCTCCCCTTCCCCGAACCGGATGCCTTGCCCTACGAACGGGTGCCGTGGTCTCGAGAGACGGTGAGCGACCGATTGTCGGCCCTGACAGCCCTGTTACGCTGGGAAAGAGCCGAGGAAGCAGGGGAGCCGCCGCTGGTCGTTGCATCGGCGCGGGCCTTTATGCACAAGACGTTGCCCGTTCGCGAATTCCGGATGGGCCTCCGAGAGTACCGTGTGGGGCAGGAAATCCGCATGCAGCGGACATTGGAGACGTGGGTATCCAATGGCTACCGGCCCGACACCGTGGTCCAAGACCCGGGCACGTTCAGCAGACGAGGTGGGCTGATCGACGTCTTTCCCCCGAACCTGCTTCAGCCGGTGCGTATCGAGCTCTTTGGCGACGAGATTGATAGCCTGCGCGTCTTTGATCCCACCACACAGCGCTCGGACTATCGTATCGAGCGCTTTGCCCTGGCGCCTGCCACAGAGGCCTTGCCCCGCCTCGCCCCCGCCGCGGCGGCACACATCGGTGACCTGGATCTTGGCCTTTGCCATCCCCCGGCCCGGATGGAATATAAAGAGGATCGTGAAAACCTGGAGCAGGGCGCATATTTCCGGGGCATCGAGTTCTACTTGTCGCTCTTTTATTCGCGGCCAGCAGTCTTGCTCGACTATTTGCCGGACGGGGGGCTATGCATCGTAGACGACTGGGACGCGTTGATGGCCAACGTGATGGACGTGGACCAGCAGGCCGAGGCGCTCCAGGCGGATCTGGTCAGGGCCGGAGAGTTGCCCACGAATCTGCCGCAAGACCGGGTGCCCTATTTCGCCTGGGAGCCCTTGCGCCAGGCGGTCCTGGCTCGAGCCCCAGTGGTCTTGGGCGGTGGCCTCCCGACCACTGCCCCCTCTCCACCCCAGGTAGAGGCGACCGGAGGCCGGCCGGTGGGGGGGAGCCGTTCCCTCGGCCAGGCCTTTGCGCATGGCGAGCGCTACGGCGGCCAACTCCGGCGTGTATTGGATGGCTGCCAGGAGCTGCGCCGTGCTGAGGAACGGGTGCTGCTTGTCACCCGCCAGGCGCGCCGTATCTCCAATCTCCTGGACGAGCAAGAGATCACCGCTGCCCCGGTGGCGGATGTGATCGAGGTTCCACCGCAACGCAGCCTCATCTTGGTGCAGGGCACCTTGGCTGAAGGATGGGTCTTGCGAGGGGTGAGCGATGGAGGCTCAATCCTTCATCTGCTGACGGACGCAGAGATATTTGGCTGGGCACAGCCGGCGTCCCGGCGTGCGCGCCGGCCTCGCCCCATGTCGCCTGAGACCTTTTTTGCCGACGTGGAGCCTGGTTCCTATGTTGTCCACGTGGAACACGGCGTCGGCTTGTTCCAGGGCTTGACCAAGATGGTCTTTGCCGGCGGCGAGCGGGAGTACTTGCTGGTGGAGTATGCTGCGGAGGACAAGCTCTATGTGCCGGTCTACCAGGCTGACCGGCTCAGTCGCTACGTGGGTGTGGGCGAAGAGTCGCCGTCTGTCAACCGTCTGGGTACGGCTCGCTGGAGTCGCGTAAAGGCCCGGGCCAAGAAGGCGGTCGAAGAAATCGCTGACGATTTGCTCGCCCTCTACGCCGTTCGAGAGGTGGTGGAAGGTCACGCGTTCAGCCCCGATACCTTCTGGCAGGCCGAGCTGGAGGGGTCCTTTCCCTATATCGAGACCGAGGCCCAACTCTATGCCCTGGATGAAGTCAAGGACGACATGGAGAAAGCTCGCCCTATGGATCGTCTGGTCTGCGGCGATGTGGGCTATGGCAAGACCGAAGTGGCGCTGCGAGCAGCGTTCAAGGCCGTCATGGATGGCAAGCAGGTGGCTGTGCTGGTGCCCACCACCGTTTTGGCCCAGCAGCATCACCAAACCTTTACAGAGCGCCTCAAGCCTTTCCCCGTTCAGGTGGAAATGCTCTCCCGTTTCCTTACCCGTAAGCAGCAAGAGGATGTCGTGGATCGCCTTGCGCAGGGTGGCGTGGACATTGTCATCGGCACGCACCGCTTGCTATCGGACGATGTGGCGTTCAAGGACCTGGGGCTGCTCATTATTGACGAGGAGCAACGATTCGGCGTGGCTCACAAGGAGCAACTCAAGCAGATGCGTCACGAGATCGACGTGCTCACCCTGA
>JASFTJ010000265.1:0-4794 GCA_050053615.1 Anaerolineae bacterium
CCGCAAGTCGGGCGACAACCCCAGCATCACCCGCGATGTGTCGGGCGAGGGGGTGCAGCAGGCGCTGCTCAAGATTGTCGAAGGGGCCGAGATCAACGTCCCGCCCCATGGTGGGCGCAAGCACCCACAGCAAGAGTTTATCCAGATGGACACCACCAACATCCTGTTCATCTGTGGTGGCACTTTTGAGGGTCTGGACAAGATTATCGCCGAGCGGACCGGCGCCAAGGGCCATGTGGGCTTTGCCGCTGGGCGCGAAGGCCAACGCCGACGGCAGATGACGGCTGCTGAGCTGCTGCGCGAGATTACGCCGGATGATCTGATGGCCTTTGGCCTCATTCCCGAGCTGGTGGGGCGACTACCGGTGGTCACCAGCGTCGATCCACTGGACAAGGAGGCCATGGTCGCCATCCTGACCCAGCCCAGGAATGCGCTGGTCAAGCAGTTCATTCGCATGCTGGAGCTGGATGACGTCGAATTGGTCTTGACCGATGATGCCTTGGAAGCCATCGCCGAGCAGGCGATGGGCCGCAAGACAGGCGCGCGAGGTCTGCGGACCATCCTCGAAGAAACGTTGCTGGATGTGATGTACGAGATTCCTTCCCGCTCCGACGTCGTCAAGTGTATGGTCAACGCCGATACCATTCGGCGCAAAGTGCGGCCTTTGTTGTTGACACAGTCGGGTCAGGCGGTGCCGTGGGAGGAGGAAGAGCTGGAGGAGACGGCGTAGGATTCGCCAGGAGAGGTCTTTGGTCTAGCCTGGAGCATCCACAAGGAAGATCCGGCTGACGAACACTGAGGCCCGTTTGCTCAATGGCAAACGGGCCTTTGCGATCGCCTGTTCGCATCGGATGAACTCTACGGCCGAGTGAGCTTGGCCCATGACCATGGCGCGAGCAGGGGCCCGAAACCGCACGAGAGCCGTGGCCGACCGTCTTTCTAATCTCCCGCTGCTAGGGCGCGTTGGATCGCCTGCCGTTGGAGTGTCAATAGCTGCTCGATGCCCTTCTCCGCTAGGTCGAGCACAGCGTTCATGTCGTGTCGGGTAAAGGTCTGGCGCTCTGCTGTGCCTTGCACCTCCACCAGGCGTCCGTTGCCGGTCATGACAATGTTAAAATCGGCGTCGGCGGACGAGTCTTCCTCATAGGACAGGTCCAGCAGGAGCTGACTGCCCACAGGTCCCAGGCTGATAGCCGCCACCTCGGTGCGCAGCACATCTGGTGGGATAATGTCCGCTTCCTCCAGGCGTTTGATGGCCAAGGCCAGGGCCACGTAGCCGCCAGTGATGGCGGCGGTCCGCGTACCGCCGTCGGCCTGGATCACGTCACAATCGAGGATGATCTGCCGCTCACCTAACTTGTCGAGGTCTACCGCGGCGCGCAGGCTGCGCGCAATGAGCCGCCGTATCTCCTGGGTTCGTCCCCGAAGCCCGCGCGTCTCGCGCTGCATTCGTTGGTGCGTGGAGCGGGGCAGCAGCGCATATTCAGCCGTGACCCATCCCGATCCGCTCCCCAGGCGCCAGCGGGGCACTGTCGCTTCGACGGTGGCGTTGCACAGCACCCGTGTCCCGCCCATCTTGATCAGCACCGAGCCTTCCGGATACTCGACAAAGCCCGGCGTCATCCGTATTGGTCGCATCTCATCCCACCGTCGTCCGTCTGCCCGCATGGATCCCCCTTTGCGTTCTCGTCGAACCGTTACACCGATAGGTTGCGCTCTGCATTGCGGCTCATTATACCATTTTCCCAGATCGAAGACAACGGTTCGGGTGGGGATGGGTAGGGCTGCTGCAAGGTCCCCGGTCCGAGTTCATCCATGGGCAGAGACGGCTCCCAGGCCGGCGGCCTACGTTCTGGTTGGAGCCTGTGTCCCTGAGCGCAAACCGCGGGCATGGGAGCCCGCTCCGCTGTCAAGTCAGAATGCAACAACCGGGTGGGGATGGGGCTTAGTCATCCTGGACCTTTCGCTGTTGTCGGGCGCCTTGCCTAGGCTAAAAAGGGGATTGACATTTACCGAAAGCTTGCGTATACTGCTATTCGAGGGGGACGATAAAGTCAAAAAAGACGATCATTCTCTTGATCTGCGGGGGGCAGGCATGGCTGGTGAGATGATCCTGATTGTCGAAGACAGTGCACTAAATCTCAAAGTGGTGCAGACTGTGTTGAAACCGCATGGGTATCAATTGGTAACGGCTGTAGACGGGGAAGAAGCGATTCAGGTCGCCACCCGCATGCAGCCGGATCTCGTGTTGATGGACATGCAGCTTCCCAAAATCAGTGGCTATGAAGCCACGCAAACCCTGAAATCGCAACCGGCGACGGCGCATATTCCGGTTGTCGCGCTTACGGCCCACGCGATGACGGAGGAGCGTGAAAAAGCGATGTCCAGTGGCTGCGATGGGTATATAACCAAGCCGGTTGACACCCGCGCTTTGCCGGGACAGGTGAGGCAGTACCTGGATGCGCTGGCGACAAATTCTGAATAACAGGTGTCCGTACAAGACCGGAACGGTGCTGGATAGAAGGCGAGGTTCCTAGCAATGCCCAGCTTTGCTACAGATGCTATCATGATGGTGGATGAGAAGGGGAACATCTCTTTCTGGAGTGAAGCGGCGGCTGAGCTTTTTGGTTTCTCTAGCACGGAAATCCAGGGTGAATCGTTGCATCGATTGCTCGCCTCTACCCGTCATCGCGACGCTCTAGTTGGATGCTTGCGCGAAAGTGCCGCAGTGGATCAGGGAGCTGCTGTTGCCCGAGCGATCGAGTTGGAAGCGGTGAGAAAGGATGGAGCTGTATTTCCCATCGAGCTGACCCTTTCCACCGTGGCACTCGAGCGAGGACCGATCGTCGTCGGCACAGCAAAAGACATCACCGACCGCGTACAAAGCAAAGCGTTCTTGCATCGTCAGAACCTAGAGCTGACAGTTCGCAATACAGTGGCCCAAGCCCTCTCTAGTTCTCTGCACTTGCAAAGATGTCTGGACAAAGCCCTAGCAGACATGGTGGAGGTGCTTGGGGTCGCTGGCGGCATGATCGGCCTGGCTGACGAGCATGATGGGGAGTTGACGCTGGTGAGCCACACAGGCTTGCCATCGTCTCTCGAAGAGCAGCTGCAAGCTGAGCTTTCGGATACTTTGTGCGAGGCGGTGTATCAGCGGAAAACCCCTGTAAACTTCAACGATCTGCACGATAGTGTGTGGGCCGAAGGGCAGAGCTTGCTGAAAGCGGAACTGCAGTTCTGTGTGGGGGCGCCCATTGTACACGAAGATCGCGCCTTGGGCGCCCTGTGCTTGCTCGATACCACGCCCGGCCAGATGATCCAGGCCGATCTCGATCTGCTGACGGCTATCGGCCGACAGATTGGGGGGGCTGTGGAGAACGCCCGCCTGTACCAGCGAGCCCGGCGCGCCCACATGGAGCAATTGGAGCGGTCTGAGGAACTGGGCGTCCTGTACAATATTTTCCTAGAGTTTGCCCAGAAGCAGCGCGACCTGGACACCGTGCTGGAGATCATCACCCAGTGGGCCATGGCTTTGCTCGACGCGGACGGCGGGGGGATCTGGTTTTGGCAGGAAGAGGCGGGGGAATTAGAATTGGTAATCGCCCGAGGGGTCGGTGCTGGCGATTGGTCCGGGCGTCGACTCAAGCCGGGGAAGGGGTTGGCCGGCCGCGCCTTTGCCGAAAAGGAAAGCCAGGCAGTTGCTAACTATCCGAATTGGGAAGGCCGCCCGCCCCTCTTTGATGATGCACCGTTCTTTGCTGCGATGGCGGTACCGATGATCTGGCAGACCCGCGTATTCGGCGCCTTGTTCGTCACCCGAAGCCGGCAGGAATATCCCTTTTCTGGTAGGGAGCGGTACTTGGCGCAGATGCTGGCCAGCCAGGCAGCGTCCGCCATCGAGAATGCCCGCTTGTTTGAGGAAACCCGGCGTCAGCTTCGAGATTTGCAGCTGCTCCATGAGGTAGGCCTGGCCACTGCTTCAGGGGTACGTCTTGAGGATACGTTGCAAGCGGCGGCGGAAGCCCTGGCGGCTGAAATCGAGGGCATGAAGGTCGCGGTTATGTTGCTCGATCCGGACAGCGATGCCTTGCATGTGGAAGCCAGCGTCGGCTATCCTCTAGAGGCGATCGAGGGGCTGAGCATTCCGCTGGATCAGGGCATCACCGGCTGGGTCGCCCGACAACAAAAGCCCCTGCTCGTGCCAGATGTGCGCAAAGATGCTCGCTACATCGAAGGGGATCCGGCCAGCCGATCCGAATTGTGCGTTCCCCTGATCGCAAGTTCACAAGACCTCGGCCAACCTTCCGACGCGCAGTTGGAGCAAAGCCACCGTCAGACGGTCATCGGGGTGCTAAACGTCGAGAGCTCTCGGCTCAATGCCTTCACGGCCAGGGATCAGCAGCTGATGAGCACGTTGGCCAGCAATTTGGGCATGCTTATCGAACGCGCTCGTTTGTTCGAACAAGTGGAAAACGCCAAGGTCGAACTGCAACAGCGGGCGAAGGCTCTGGAAGCCGCGAATGTTCGGCTAAAGGAACTCGATCGGCTCAAGAGTCAGTTCCTGGCGAACATGAGCCACGAACTCAGGACGCCGCTCAATTCCATCATTGGCTTCTCCGAGATCTTGATCGATGGTCTGGTGGGGGAATTGAGCGCCGAACAGAAGGACTGCGTTCAGGACATCCACGCCAGCGGGAGTCACCTGTTGGCGCTTATCAACGACATTCTCGATCTCTCCAAGATCGAGGCTGGACGCATGACGCTTTCACCCACCACGTTCGCCGTGGGCGAGTT
>JASFTJ010000266.1:0-4783 GCA_050053615.1 Anaerolineae bacterium
GATGAGCAGCTTCCGGCGGTCTGTCAATCGGACGTGGCTGTCGCCGCCTAGCCCCACGGTGTGCACGTCCACCGCCTCGACCATCGTCCGCCAACGACCCACCTGGGCCCCCTCTGGATTCAGCCGGGGGCGGCCCTCGCGCAGGACGGCGATGTCGGTCGTTGTGCCACCCACGTCCACGGCCCAGAGGGCATCGCCCTCAAGGGCAACTCTGGACTGGCGGGCCAGGTGCCAAGCTCCCACTGCGCTGGCTGCCGGCCCCGACAGGATCGTCTCGATGGGCCGCTTCATGGCCCACTCGGCCCG
This sequence comes from Anaerolineae bacterium, assembly GCA_050053615.1. Taxonomy (GTDB): domain Bacteria; phylum Chloroflexota; class Anaerolineae; order JAAYZQ01; family JAAYZQ01; genus JASFTJ01. Next base: position 307 of record JASFTJ010000266.1, read on the forward strand.
CACCAGCGAGCCGTCGCCCTTGACGACCATCAGCGGTGCGGTGATCCCCCGTGTATCCAGTGTGCCACGCAGCGTGCTGATCAGCTCCCGCAGCAAGGGTACCAGTCGGGCGTTGAGGGCCGCCGTCGTCGCCCGCCGCACTGAGTTCAGGCGCGTTGTCAGATCGTGGCCGCACGTAACGGGCAAGCCGGTCCCCACTCCGTTGGGATCCGAGCTGTTGCGCGTGAGTTCCTCGATCATCTCGCGGGCGCGGATTTCATGAGCTGGATTGCGCACGCCGAAATAACCCGACACGGCAAAGGCTTCCACCTGCCCCCGTCGGTCCAGGACTACCTGGCGCAGGGCCGCTTCGTCCAGGGGGGCGACTGGATCGCCGTGGATGTCGTGCCCGCCGGCCAAGTAGACGACATCGTCGGTCACCAATTTGTCCTCAAAATGGTACTGCCGGATCAACTCGCGATCGTAGCCGATGAGGATCAGGCATACCGGGCTACCCTGTCCTTCGACGATGGCATTGGTCGCCAGGGTGGTGGACAGGGCGACCAGGTCGACGCGGGTGGGGGCGGGCGCCTCCGGCTGTTGGAAGGCGGCGTCTATCGCCCCACCAATGCCGATGGACAGGTCGCGGCGGGTGGTCAGCGCCTTGGCCGCGCACAGGACCTGACCGCTGTCATAGTCCACCAGCGCGGCGTCGGTGTAGGTGCCTCCAGTGTCAATGCCCAGGGCGGTGGTCACGATGGTTCCTCCCGTCGTCGCCAACAGGTGTCCTTCAAGGCGCAATACTTGCAGACCGAGCCGACGTGCACCGAGTCGTAGCCCGGTCCCAGGCCAATGATGGCCGAGACGGACTTGTAGGGCTCCAGCACGCAGTGGGCGTTGAGCCGCACCCCGATCTGGTCGAGGGGCAGCAGGCTGCACAGCGTCCGCTGGCCTGTCAATGACCAGCCGACCAACGAGCCCGGGCTGAGCGAGGGGCTGACGCCCCAGCCCAGTTCGGCCGCGGCTGCTTCAGCGATGCAGCGGATTTCCTCCCCGATGACACCCAGCGCCACCACACCGGCGCTATCCAACAGGTAGGATTTCAGAACATCGCGGGCAGCTTGCAGTTGTTGGACTCGCTGCTCCAAGGCCGGACCGATGGTGCATACGCTGACCAGCACCCGGGTGGCCGGAGCTAGCAGGTCGGCCTTGGGGCCGATGCGGAGCACCGTCTCGCCATTTGTGGCTCTGGGATGAGCGAGGGTAACCTGCCCTCCGCTCAGGCCACGCACGTCAAACCAATCGTACACGGCGGCCGATTTCCAGAGGGTCTGACCCAGCGCGATGGCTTCCTCGGCATCGTGGATCAGCTCTGGCCGAGGCTGCCTGTTCCCGCGTGTGGCAAGGACGTCCTCGGCGGTAATGGTAATCGAGATGTCTTGTAGGATCGACATTTGTGCGCACCCTCATGTTCACAATTAGGCGAATGCCATAGGCATTGTACCACGTTTCCCCACACACCAGAAATGACAGGCTGGTCAAATCCGGGGAATGGGTGTATAATGACGTCCGTCTGGCAACTCTGGAAAGGATCTCTCATTGGAGCCAAAGTCCAAAGACGTGGAGCAGACCTCTACACCCAGACCCCGGCTGGCGGTGGTCGCCGTGGCCCTGGCCGTATTTGTCATCATCCTGTTTGTTCAGGTTCCGCCCTCGACGGTCTTGGGCAAGGCTGATGTCGTGGGCTATGCCATCTGTCATCGCATCGCAGAACGGTCATTCACACTGAACGGACGGCAGCTGCCTCTCTGTGCTCGCTGTACCGGCACATTCACGGGGGCGGTTCTGGGCCTGAGCGCGATGTTTCTCCGGCGACGTCATCGGGCGTCCCGCATGCCGCCCACAGCTGTTCTGGTTATTCTGGTGGGATTCACAGGTTTCTGGGCCTTTGACGGCCTGAACTCGTATCTGACCCTGTTTGCTGGGGCGCCCCATCTCTACGAACCGCGAAACTGGCTGCGGCTCACCACGGGTATGCTCAATGGGCTGACGCTCATCACCTTCACTCTGCCGATTCTCAATTTCACGCTGTGGCGAGAGCCGACGCGGGAGCGCATCATCGAGCATGTGTGGGAGTTGGTCGCTGTTCTGCCGACAGTGGCCCTGCTCATTCTTGTGATCCAGGCCGAGATCGACGTTTTGCTCTACCCGGTGGCCATTGTCAGCACACTGGGTGTCGTGATAATGCTTGTGCTCATCAACACAATGATCGCGGCGGTGGTGTTGGGTCGCGAGGGATACGCCCAGACGTGGTTGCAGGCCCTGGCGCCGCTCAGCGTGGGAACGGCCATGGCCATCCTGCAGATGACGGCGATGGTCCTGCTGCGCGCCTATTTGACAACAGCAGTAGGGCTGCCGTTCTGAGGATTCTCTTTATGGGAGTTGCGGGAAGCGACAAGCACCTCGCGGAAGAGTCGAGCTGGGCTCTCGCGGATCCAGGCAAAGGCCAACAGCGCGCCGATGAGGCTAAAGATCAGAACAAACGCCCGCCGGCCGATGACAAAGGTGGTAAACTGCTCCAGCGAAAGGCCAGCTAGACCCAGCACCGCCCCCCAGCCCCCTTCCAAAAACCCCAGCGAGCCCGGCGTGACCGAGAAGATAAGGGCCAATTGTGTGACGCACACCCCCATGGCCAGCAAATACCAAGGGATCTCTAGGCGCAGGGCTTGGGCGATGAAAAAGAGCCGGGCGGACAGCAGGCTGTACATCACCAGCGTCAGGAGAAATACCTGCAGCGCCGCTCGGTTGGTTAGAAAGGTTTCGGAGGACATACGGTTCAATTGCTGCGGCAGTCGGCGTACCAGTCGTCTGCCGACCACCGGCATGCGTGTCAGCGGTTGCGCCAGACGTGACGCCGCCTGCCCCACCAGCCGCATACCTTGCTCGTATTGCCACTTTAACACCACGGCGCCCATGACGACCATGCCGCCCATCAATCCAAGAGCCGGGGCGAGATTGATCCATCCGACTAGGTAGAGGGCCACCGGTCCGACCAGCAGCAGGGCCAGAATCAGGTCAAAGAGCTTGTCAAGAAAGACTGACAAGGCCGCTCGTCGGATCGAAACCCCCCGCGACAGGCTGAGGGCCACTGGTCGCCCACCCAGCATCCCCACGGTGATGGGCACTACCTGGCCGGTGACCATGCCGATCATGTGATAGGTAAAATAGTAGCGGAAGGGACACTTGTGCTGTTCGGCGGTCACTTGGTTGGCAATGAGGGACCACCGGTAGGCAGCCACCAGACTCCATAACAGTGTGACGGCCAATGCGGCCAGGGCGTAGCGCCCGTCAGCTCGGACAATCTGCTGCCAGGCGTCAATCCCTCCCAGGTAAAGAATCAAGGCAAAGGCCAAAACACCAGCCAGATTGATGATCCACGATAGGGGGCGGGTGCGTTTTCGCTTGGTTAGGGCCATTCCCATAAAGGCTTATTGTCCTTTCTCGTGATTGCCTGCCGGGCCTGAGCAGTCACTACTGCGGTGCCATGGGCGAATGAACCGGTTGAGTATAGCACAGGATGCTGGATCGTGCACACTTGGCTGCAAAGAAGACATGACGTGGCTGCCCCGAAAATGTGACAGCACATCTTCCATCCGCTGAAGTCACCTCGTCAGCAGGGTGATGCTATTGAACCCGAGATTTGACAAAATAGAACAAACGTGCTATACTGATTGGTAGTTGACCAAAGCTCAGGGGGTGAACCATGAAAGAGAAAGAACGGTTTCAAGCATTGGAGACGACATTGGGCAAGATCCAAAAGCGGTATGGAGAAGGAGCGATTATGCGCTTGGGACAAGCTGGGCACCTGCAGGTGGAAACCATCTCCACCGGCTCCCTGGCCCTCGACCGAGCTCTCGGCGTCGGCGGCGTCCCTCGTGGCCGCGTCACCGAGATCTATGGACCCGAAGGTTCAGGCAAGACCACTCTGGCCCAGCACATCGTCGCCGAAGCGCAAAAGATGGGCGGTGTGGCGGCCTTCATCGACATGGAGCACGCCCTCGACCCGGTTTATGCCGCCAAGTGCGGCGTGAACGTGGACGAACTGTACATCTCCCAGCCGGACACCGGCGAACAGGCGCTAGAGATTGCCGAAGCGCTGGTCCGCAGCGGCGCCGTGGACGTCATTGTGATCGACTCGGTGGCGGCGCTGGTGCCCCGGGCCGAGATCGAGGGCGAGATGGGCGACAGTCATCCCGGGCTTCAGGCCCGGCTGATGAGCCAGGCGCTGCGCAAGCTGAGTGGGGCCATCAAAGCCAGCAACACGGCGATGGTCTTTACCAACCAGATCCGGCACAAGATCGGAGTATTCTTTGGAAGTCCAGAGACGACATCTGGGGGGATGGCGTTGAAATTCTATTCCTCGGTGCGTCTGGACATCCGGCGGATCCAGGCGATCAAGGATGGCGGTGATGCCGTTGGCAACCGGACGCGTGTGCGG
>JASFTJ010000267.1:0-4782 GCA_050053615.1 Anaerolineae bacterium
ATAGTCCTCATCGATCCGGAAGGGCAGGGACTGGAAACCGCACGGCAGATCAAGGATTGCCATCCCCAAACACGGGTCATTCTGCTTTCGGTGTTCGATCGTTATCTGAGTGCGGCCTTGGACATCGGAGCCGATGGTTACCTGCTGAAGGGGTGCCCGATGGAGGATCTGTTGGCGGCAATCCGCCGACCGAGCAGCCTATCCCATCAAGTTGGCAGCTGAGGAAGGAGGGTGCTTATCGAACGTTCCATTGCTTCTGCGGCATCAAGTTGTTTTCAACGAAAGAGGAGGGAGAGAAAGTGAAAAAGATAGGCAATTGGATTCTGATTCTTGTACTGCTAGGCGCCTTCTTGGCGGCCTGCGGCCCGACGGAACCACCGCCTGAGCCGACCGAACCACCAGCAGCGGAGCCCACCACGCCGCCGGAGCCGAAAGCCGAAGAGAAAACGATGGTCATCGGCTTTACTACGTCGCAGACTGGCAAGTACAACGTTTCTTCCACGCGGCAGGTCAATGGCTTCACGCTGTGGATGGACGAAGTGAACGCCGCCGGTGGGATTACCCTCAGCGACGGTACGGTCGTCAAGTTCGACTACAAGACCTACGACGATGAAAGCGCCACCGAGCGCGTCCAGGAGCTCTACACTCGGCTGGCCACGGAGGACAATGCCGACTTGTTGATTAGTCCCTACTCAAGTGGTCTAACGGCTGCTGCCGCCTTGATCGCCGAGCAGTATGGCAAGATCATGATCACCACCGGAGCTGCATCCGACGCGACGTACAAGGAAGGCTACACGTTGGTCTTCCAGGCCTACACCCCTGCCAGCCGCTACCTGACCGGCGCCGTGGATCTGCTGGCCAACCTGGATCCGGAGGTCAAGAAGGTCGCCTTTGTGTACGAGAACACCAAGTTCGCTACCAGTGTGGTCGAAGCTGCCGAGACCTATGCCGAGGAGAAGGGCTACGAGATCGTGCTTTTTGAGGGCTATGACGCCGAGACGGCCGACTTTGGCCCCTTTATCAACAAGATTCTGGAATCTGGCGCCGAAGCTATTTTGGGCGGCGGTCACTTCCAGGATGGCAGCACCTTTGCCCGGCAGATCCACGAGAAGAATGTGGAGATCAAGCTGATCACCTTGCTGGTTGCTCCCCCGGAGCCTGACTTTGCCGACCTGGGCGATGCGGCTGTCGGTGTCATTGGCCCCAGCCAGTGGGAGCCATTGGCAGAGTTTACGCCGGAATCGGCCGAGGAGGCTGGCATGGAGTGGTTCGGTTCGCTGGGTGCGGACTTTGTCCAGGCATATGAGGAAGCCTATGACGAGGAACCGTCCTACCACTCAATGGGCGGCTACGCTGCCGGTCAGATCCTGCAGAAGGCCATCATCGACGCCGACTCGACCGACCCGGATGCCCTCAAAGATGCGATGGACAAAATGGACATCCTCACGTGCTACGGCCACATCCAGTTCGAAACGAGCGAGGAAGCCCACGGCTTGCAGATCGGCCACGACATGGTCTACATTCAGTGGCAGAAGGATGATGCGGGCAACCTGGTGAAACAGGTGGTTTGGCCGCTGGAAGGCGCAACTGCCGAGGCCCTTTATCCGAAACCGTGACATCGAGAAGTGAGACAGAGATAGAGATCCTGCTCTATCTCTGTCTCTATCTTGTGAGGTGAGTATGGCTGACTTTCTCGCTGCATCCTTGTCCGATGGGTTGCTCCTTGGGTTTGTCTATGGTATCGCAGCCATGGGGCTGTCCCTGATCTGGGGCGTCATGGATGTGATCAACCTCTCACACGGCCCCATCATCGCCTTGGGCATGTTTGGCATCTACCTAGCCTTCACGGGATTGGGTCTCAACCCCTACGTGACCTTGCTCCTGGTGGCCGTGGCTGGTTTGCTGTTGGGCATTCTGATCTACGGCGTGGCTGTTCACCGGGTGATCAATGCGCCCCATCTATCTACATTGCTGGCGACCTTTTCGGTCAATATGATCATCATCGGGATCGGCACAGCGGTCTTTACGACCTCCCCCCGCAACGTGGACTTTAGCATGGGGAGCTTTTCGCTGGGGCCGATCACCCTTACTTGGACGCGGGTGACGGCGGCTCTGGCCGCCATACTGGTGACCGCGTTGCTCTACCTCTTCCTCCATCGCACCTCGCCGGGCAAGGCCATCCGCGCGGTGACCGACAACCGGTCGGCCGCTGAGTTGATGGGCATCCCCACCAACTGGGTTCTGGCTCTCAGCTTTGGCCTGGGCACGATGCTGGCCGCCATCTCTGGCGGCTTGATCGCCACCTTCTTTCCCTTTACCATCCTGGCCGGGGGCTCCTATGAGCTAAAGAGCTTTGTGATCTGCGTGTTGGGTGGCCTGGGCAACCCGCTGGGTGCGCTGATCGGTGGCCTGCTCTTGGGCGCATTGGAGGGCGTGATCCCAGCCTTTCTGGAAACTTCTTGGGTGCCCGTGCTCGAATTCGTCCTGTTCGTGCTAATCTTGCTGGTGCGACCGCAAGGCTTGTTAGGGAGCGAATCATGAAGTCATTCGATGAAACTCATGACAGGCCACTCGATAAAACTCGGGCCAGGCAGCTGCGGAATCCTGGACTGTGGTTGGCTCTGGCGATTGTGGCGGCCTTTACCCTCTGGCCGGTCCTATCCAGCAACAGAGCCTACGCTCGAGAAACGGCCTTTACCATTCTGAAGGCGGTGGCGCTGGCTTCCAGCTTGAACATCTTGCTGGGCTACACAGGCTATGTGAGTTTTGGTCACATCGTCTTTTTCGGTCTGGGGGGGTATGTCGGTTTCTACATGATGGAGAACCACAATGCCCATCTCGCCATCGCTGTGCTGGCAGGGGCGCTAAGTGCTGCCCTCTTGGCTTTCCTGCTGGGCAGGGCGATCCTGCGTCTGCGCGGCGCGTACTTTGCCCTGGCGACCATTGGCGTGAACGAAGCGGTCCGCGCGTTCATCAAGAACTTTGATCCCCTGGGTGGACCCATCGGGATGACGCTCAATTTCGGAGTCTACCGGGCTTATGGCGGCCCGGATCGAGCGTTGTGGATCGCATACATCGCCACTGGGGTTCTCACGTTGACCGTCGTCCTCGTCAGCTTTTTGGTCAAGTCCTCGCGCTTTGGCCTGGGCTTGATGGCCATCCGCGAGAACGAAGACGCGGCTGAAGTCATGGGCATCGTCGCGCCTAGCGCCAAGACCTGGGCGTTTGTCCTGTCGGCGGTCTTTCCAGGGATGATGGGCGTGCTCTTTTTCTTCAAGAACGGCAACATCGAGCCCGGCGATGCCTTTGTTCTGCATCAGTCCATCGAAACAATCGTCATGGTGATGTTGGGCGGCCAGGGAACTGTCCTCGGGCCATTGGTGGGTGCGGCTGCGTACCAGCGCCTGCGCGGCCTCCTGTTGGTCAGTGCACTCTTTAAGAACATCCAGTTGGCGGTTGCTGGTGTGTTGTTGCTGATCATCATTCTTTTCGTACCGGCGGGCGTGGTCGGTTGGCTGCGGGGTCGCTTTCCCCGCCTGCGGAGGGTGCTGGAATGACTGGACAGCCGATTTTACAAACCCGAGAGGTTTCGAAGCGTTTTGGCGGCTTACAGGCTTTATCGCACGTTACCTTTGACCTGCCTGAGGGACAGATTCTGGGTCTGATCGGCCCAAACGGTGCGGGAAAAACGACCTTGTTCAATTGCATCAATGGCATCTATGCGCCGGAAGAGGGACAAGTCCTCTTCCGGGGCCGGGACATTACGGGCTGGAAACCCTATCGTGTGGCTCGCTTGGGTCTGGCCCGCACCCACCAGATCGTTCAGCCATTGAACGAACTGACGGTGCTGGAGAATGTCATGGCCGGCGCTTGCTTTGGTCACGAGCAAAGGTCCCTGGGCCGAGCGCAAAGAATCGCTGACAGAGTGTTACCTTCTGTCGGCTTGGCCGAGCGGCGCGACGAGTTGGCCGTCAGCTTGAACGTGGCTCAGAAGAAGCGCCTGGAGCTAGCCCGCGCCTTGGCCGCTCGCCCGCATGTGCTCTTACTGGACGAGGTGTTGGCCGGCCTTAACCCAACCGAGATTACCGAAATGGTGGAGGTGGTACGCCAGATCCGAGACCAAGGCGTGACCATCCTTATCATCGAGCATGTGATGCATGCCTTGATGAACGTCTCGGACCGGGTCATCGTGTTGGACTATGGCGAGCAGATCTCGGAGGGGACGCCCGATGAGGTCGCCAACGACCCCAAGGTGATTGAGGCGTACTTGGGTGATCCCAAGCTGGCAGAGAGATTGATGGGGGAGGAGTGAGCTATGGCCTTGTTGGAGATTCAGAACGTGTCGTCTGGCTACGGCGAGGTCCAAATCCTATGGGATGTCTCCCTGACGCTGGAACGGGGCAAGCTCACGGCGCTGGTTGGTTCCAATGGCGTGGGCAAGACTACGCTGCTGCGCACCGTGGTGGGGTTAATCAAGCCTTGGCAAGGCTCAGTCGTCTTTGACGGACGTGACGTGACCCGTGTCTCGCCCCACGCCAAAGCCGCCCAGGGGATGATCCTTGTCCCCGAGGGTCGACAGTTGTTCACCAAGATGAGCGTCTTTGAGAACCTAGAGATGGGAGCCTTTACCAAGCGGGCCAAGGAGCACTTCCGGGACAATCTGGAAAAAGTGTACGAGATGTTTCCGCGCATAAAAGAGCGGCTCAACCAGAAAGCCGGCACCCTTTCTGGTGGAGAGCAGCAGATGCTGGCAGTGGCCCGGGGGCTCATGGCCCAGCCCGA
>JASFTJ010000268.1:0-4768 GCA_050053615.1 Anaerolineae bacterium
TCCAGCACGCGGCCTGGATCGTCGGTGGGCACGCCTCGTTCGTCGGTGGCCCAGCCCAACGGGATCGACTTTTCCTGGCGATGATAGACCTCCAGCTTGCCGCGCGGCACAGTGCTCGTCGCCATGTCCATGACGAAGGGCCGCTCCTTGCCAGCCGGTACGGCCAGGGCGATGGGGTTGGTGCCGTACATCGCGTCGCGGCCAAAGGTGGGCGCCACCAGCACCGCGGCGTTGGTGGTCGTCATGCCCATCATGTCGTGCTCCAGGGCCATCATGGCATAGTAGCCGGCGATGCCAAAGTGGTTGCTGTTGCGCACGGTGGCAAAGCCACAACCATACTCCTTTGCCTTTTCGATGGCTTTTGTCATTGCCCGGTAGCTAACCGGCTGTCCCAGCCCGGCCCCCGCCTCTATGGTCACGGTGGTCGGTGTTTCGAGCACTACCTTTTCCTTTGGTTGGGCGATCATCACGCTGTCGCGCAGGCCATTCACGTAACGGGCCAGTCGGGCCACGCCGTGGGAGTCAATGCCCCGCAGATTGGCCCGTACCAGCACATCGGCCGTGATACGGGCGTCCTCCGGGGAAACCCCCATCGTTTCAAAGACGCGGACACAGAAATCAGATAGAGGATCTGCGCGAACAATGCTTGCCACTTCTGCCATTATTTCTTCCTCCTTGCTTGGATAGTGCCCCTGTTAAGTGTTGGTGGGATTTGCAGGAGCGTCGATCGGCCCTCTCCCTCCCCCCAGCCCCGCCTTGCGGGCGCCTCTCCCGAATTTCGGGAGAGGGAGGGGGTGGGTGTGCGCCTCTCTCCTGCGTCAGCAACACCCAAAAGGGGGATGACTCTTGCTCGATTGTTCGTAAAACACAAAATGGGGGCTACCGAAATGGCGCCGTGCCATCCTGTCTCCCCCAGGCAATCCTCAATATCCACCTATGGTCGGCGGAATCGCTCTTCCAGTTCCTCCAGCATGGCTGCCGCTTCCACCAATCTGTCGAGCGGATTCTCTTCACCTCGGAAGTAGCGATAGTCGCAGGGCATGATGTCCAAGGTCTGGATCAGATCTTTGTGGTAAGCTCGCACCGTCGAGGGGCTGACGCCGTACAGGTCTGCGATCTCGCGCTGGGTGAGTTCGGAGAAATTGACTTTACGAATGGTATAATCCAGAGCTGAGGCCCACGTTTCCGGCTTGCGGATGATCAGCGGGCGGCGTCCAATGCAAATGCGGTATTCCAGCCACATCTGCACGGCTGCGCCGATCACTTCCAACGGCAACTCCTTTTTGGTCATCTCCTCCGTGACCAGAGTTTCGACGTCATCCATGCTCTCGGCAAAGAGGTGCTCGAATCGCTCTGCTAGGTCTTGGTCCGGCTCGTAACGGATGTAGGAGCCAAGGGCGCGCTTCGCGGAGTCGAAATCCCCGTAGCGGGCCAATGATCGAGCCAGATTGAGGTGAAAGTCCGGATCCTCAGGGTGGAGCCGGATCGCCTCTTCGAACGCTTGGATGGCTTTGTCAATCTCCCACCGTTCGTAGTGTTGAAGGCCCAAGGCGTTCGCCTTACGGGCCTTTGCGCGTGTAGTAGATGAGGCTGTCTTTTGTCTGTTGGCCATGATTCACTCTCCGGGCGCTGTCTCGAAACTCCCAAGAACCAGCTTCGATAATGCTATTATAGCACGTTCAAGAGGGAATCGGCAACTTTGCTCGAGGCACTGGCTGAGTCGACGGCCGACGCATTCCCTTCGCTGTCCAATACGCTTCGTAGGGCCGCGATGGACACTTCCAACATCGGACGATCCGGTTCGCGGGTGGTCAGACTTTGCAATGCCAAGTTCGGTGCGGCAAGGGCGCGGATGACAGGATTGTCGCGATGGCGGTTTGTGAACTTGATATATTCATAGGCTACGCCGGATACCACTGGAATCAGCACGATTCGAGACAGAATGCGGAGGTATATTGGCGGACGCCCCAGCAAGGCAAAGATCAGGATGGAAATGATCATCACCGACAGCAGAAAGGCCGTGCCACAACGGTAGTGGGCTGTGGAATGCTTGGCAACCTCCTCAGGAGTGAGTTCGACACCCGACTCGTAAGCGTTGATGGTTTTGTGCTCCGCACCATGGTAGGCAAACACGCGACGGATGTCGGGCACGAAGCTAATGAGCCAGACATAAGCCACAAAGACCATCATGCGGATCATACCCTCAATGACATTGCTCAACAGCGAAGAGTCGATGTAGCGATCTACCAATCCCACTAGGAGCAACGGACCGACGAAGAACAGGCCGATTCCTAACGCGAACGAAAGCGCCACTGTCCCCCAGGCAATGGGGCCGCTGAATTCTACGTCTTCTTCCGGTCCCAGCGCCACCTCGGCGGAGTACATCAGCGTGCGGATGCCCAGCACCAGCACATCCCACAGGCTGGTCAATGCCCGCAGGAAGGGGATCTTACTTACGAGGCTGGTATAGATTTTGGGGTCCAGCTGCTCGGTGTGGATGATAATCTCACCGTCGGGCTGACGCACGGCCACGGCCATGGACGTGGAGCCACGCATCATCACCCCTTCCATGACCGCCTGTCCTCCGTAGTTCAACTCTTTCCGTCCTTCTGTCATATCCCAGTTCTCGCTTCCGAACCCTTCAAGTAGCAGGCTGCAAGGTAACATCTGTCGAACAGGCTCACATTCTATCACAGATTTCCTCTCGAGCCAAACAGACAGACCTTTGCCAACAGGCCGCCGACTTGCGACTAGGGTCAAGGTAGCCAGCTATCTGTCGCTTCGTGGGCAATTTGCACTCCCAGCGCTATTGAGGTAAGATATGAACTAGTTTTCCGAAATGAGGGGGTATGATGAAATCGTATCCACGGATCACCCTCTCCACCTGACTCTGGTGTGGCTCGGTGATGCGGGTCAAGCGCTGGCTCGATCAGCGACGGGTTCCTTGCGGTGAGATTGACACCTCCAGGAACCCGGAAGGGCCGCACTATGTCGGGGACTTGATCGACGGTTGCCAATCGGCGCCGTCGATCCTCTTTGGCGGTGTCCACGTAGCGACAGAAGCGAGTATCATCAAGCTAGTGTAGATGCCGGACCCGGATCGAGCAGCCCGACTTTGTGATTGGCGCTCGGAGGCTTGCGTTGCAGATTCGGATCTTGTGCCGCGGAATGGGATGGCCGTGTGTGGCTGCGCTGAAGAAAGGGCAGCCAGAGGAACACGCTGTCCTTTCTCCGCTGAGATGGCTTTTTTCGGCAAAGCCGGCAGTACAGGCAAGCGTGTCTTTTGCGGACGAGCGGTGTTTTTTCAATTGTAGTGGTTTGTTCAGGTGGTAGAAGCACACGAAATCGTGGCTGTCATTTTAGGCGCCGCCAGGCGCGCGCTTCAAACTGATTCGTATTCACCAAGTTTTCGGTGATCACGGTTACATGTGAAGCTACCCAGGAGGAGATCTATGAAAATCGTGGTCGACGCAATGGGAGGAGACCACGCCCCAGAAATGGTGGTGGAGGGAGTGGTACAGGCGGCCCGCGAGCTGGATCTGCAGCTGATCCTGGTGGGGCAGCAGACGGCCATACAGGCCGAACTGAAAAAGCACAACACGGCGGGACTGAACCTGACCTTGCAACACGCCAGTGAGGTGATCGAAATGGACGAACACCCGGCTGCAGCGGTCAAGTCCAAAAAGGACTCGTCAATGGTCGTGGGTATGGAACTAGTCAAGCGCCGCGAAGCCGATGCATTCTATACCGCGGGCAACTCGGGCGGGGCCTTGGCCGCTGCCCTGTTCCGTTTGGGTCGCATCCGAGGTATCAAGCGCCCAGCTCTTTCCACCATCTTTCCCAGCAAGACGCCCCAGGGCTTTTGCTTTCTCTTGGACATCGGCGCCAACACCGACTGTAAGCCAGAATATCTGTTGCAGTTCGCAATCATGGGCTCCGTTTATGCCGAGCGAGTGCTGGGCGTGCTCAATCCCCGGGTGGCCATCGTCTCCAACGGAGAGGAGGAAGGAAAGGGCAACTATTTGGTCCAGGAAACGGTGCCGATGCTAAAGGCCAGCAGCCTCAACTTTGTAGGTAACGCTGAGGGCAAAGACATCCCATGGGGGATCGCGGATGTCATCGTCACCGATGGCTTTACAGGAAATGTGGTCATCAAGCTGTCCGAGGGAGTGGCCAGATATTTGCTGGATATGTTGAAGGAAGAGATCACCAGTCGCAGTGTGTCCAAGGTAGGAGCGCTGCTGGCCAAGCCTGCCTTTGATGCGGTCAGGCGCAGCCTGGACTACCGGGAATACGGCGGCGCACCGCTTCTGGGCGTGGACGGCGTGGTGCTCGTCGGGCACGGTCGCTCTGATGCCCGGGCTATCACGAATGGCATTCGCATGGCAGCCCAGACTGTGGAAAACAGTGTGTTGGATGCGATAAAACAGGGAATCGCTCAGTACCGTCTGTAGGCGAAACCTCAAGGCGGTGAGGCAAAGAGTACACAGCAGGAGGTCGGGCCTTCGCCGGACAGGTCCTCGGCCCTCCGGAACAGGTTCTAAAGGAGAGATAATGGGAACAAGGGACATTAAAGAACGAGTCGTAATCACAGGCATGGGGACCCTGAACTCCCTAGGACTGAGCGTCAAAGAGACATGGGAGGGCCTTGTCGCTGGTCGCTCGGGAATCGCCGAGATTACCCAGTTTGACGCCAGCAAACTACCGATCCGCATCGCCGGTGAGGTGAAAGGTTTTGACCCATGCGACTATATAGACTTCAAGGAAG
>JASFTJ010000269.1:0-4763 GCA_050053615.1 Anaerolineae bacterium
AGAGGTCAACCAAGGGCCGACGGTTACCCAGTTCGGTGTTGAGCCGGGCTATATCGAAAAGCGGGACCGGAATGGTCGGGTCCGTCAGGCCAAGGTCAAGGTCAACAAGATTGCCAGCTTGGCCAAAGATCTTGCCCTGGCGCTGGCAGCATCCCCCATTCGCATCGAGGCCCCGGTGCCGGGGCGCTCCGTCGTTGGCATTGAAGTGCCCAATTCCGAGGTGGCGCTGGTGCCGCTGCGTTCTGTGCTGGAGACAGAGACCTTTCAGCAAATCAAAGGGCCATTGCCCATTGGTCTGGGCCAGGACGTCGCGGGCACACCTATCGCCACCGACCTGGCAGTCTTGCCGCACTTGCTCATCGCCGGGGCGACCGGCTCGGGCAAGAGCGTTTGTGTCAATTCGATCATTTCCTCACTCCTGTGCACCAGGACGCCCGATGAGGTCCAGTTCGTTCTGATCGACCCCAAGATGGTGGAATTGACCACGTTTAACGGCATTCCCCATCTGCGGGCGCCGGTGGTTGTCGAGTTGGAGCGGGTGGTGAGCGTGCTCAACTGGACCACCCGCGAGATGGACGAACGTTACAAAAAGTTCAATCGGGCGCGGGCGCGGAACATCGAGGCCTACAACCGAGACAAGATCGCCAGGGGGGAAAAGCCATTGCCCTACGTCGTGGTGGTCATCGACGAGTTGGCGGACCTGATGATGGTCTCCCCCGATGAGGTGGAAAGAGCCATCTGCCGCATTGCTCAGATGGCCCGGGCCACAGGCATTCATTTGGTTATCGCCACCCAGAGGCCCAGCGTCGACGTGGTCACCGGCTTGATCAAAGCCAACTTCCCGGCGCGCATCAGTTTTGCCGTGACCAGCCAGACCGACTCACGCGTGATCCTGGACGCCAATGGCGCGGAGACGCTTCTGGGCCGCGGGGACATGCTCCTCATGACTCCGGATTCCAGCAAGCTGGTGCGGCTCCAGGGTTGCTTCGTCTCGGACAGGGAGTTGGCGGCGTTGGTACGCTACTGGAAGGGAGCACGTCTGGCCCAAGAGCCGGTCCAGCCCGAAGCAGTGGTCCAACAGGAAATGTGGGAAGAAATCGAGACAGCTGAGAGTAAGGCTGCGCAAGAGGATGAGCTGTTGCCCAAAGCGATCGCCCTGGTGCGCGACCACGAGCGGGCTTCCATCTCGATGCTGCAACGGCGGCTGCGCATTGGGTATTCGCGGGCGGCGCGGCTGATTGAGACGATGGAACAGCGGGGTATCATCGGCCCAGCGCCCGGAGGTAGCCAGCCACGGGAGGTGCTCGAAAGCGACCCTCCTGGCGACCACGACAGCCAGGAACCTGCGAATCTTCCCCCGCTCTAGTTCGCAAACTCGGTGGAGACGCTCTGGTTGGCTCATCCCTTTTCAGAGAAGCGATGTGAATCGGCGAAAGAGAAGGCTTGGGCCGTGGAAGGGAATCGCTTTGGGTCCTGCGCGCTCTTTGACCGGGCTCACCCCGGCCAAGGCTTTTCGGCCTGTTAGCTCGAACCGCGATCCCAGCCTGGCCATGTTCATTTCGGGGACAACTTGCCACGCGCCCAGGGGATGTTTGCCTATCTGATCAAAATCGGGTATAATAGCCGCCGATGCATTGGATGTTGTTTGTCCACCGGGAAGAGAACAGGAGGTGGGTATTGGCCAGAAAGATTCCAAGATCGGTGTCATTTCCGCATCAGTAGTCAATCTTAATTCAAACTGAACCCAGAGGAGGGGAAAAATGCGAAAGTGGATCTTTGCTACGTTGGTTACACTACTGGCTCTGTCGCTGGTAGTGGTCGGTTGCGGTCCTACCGAGGAGGAAGGGTATAAAGTAGGCATGGTCTCGGACGTAGGAGGTATCGACGATGCCAGCTTTAACGAGAACACCTGGGAGGGACTACAGCGCGCGCAGGAGGAGTTGGGCGTTCAGGCTCAGTTCATCGAGAGCCAAGCCCAGGCGGATTATGAGAAGAACATCACCGAGTTCGCCGAGCAGGACTACAACCTGATCTTTACCGTCGGGTTCCTGCTCCAGGATGCCACGGTCAAGATGGCGCCGGAATACTCTGATGTCTACTTTGCCGGGATCGACCAGTTCTACGACCCGGCCATCGACAACGCGGTTTCCATCATCTTTGCCGTGGATCAGGCTGCCTTTCCCATCGGCTACCTGGCCGCAGGTTGGGCCGACCTGAAAGACGCTGCAGATCCACAGGTGGGCTATGTGGCCGGTATGCAGATCCCGCCGGTGGAGCAGTTCATCGTCGCCTACGAGGCCGGCGTGGCCTACTACAACGAGCAGAAGGGCAAGAATGTCCAGGTCAAGGGCGTCTATGTCGGCGACTTTGAGGCTCCGGATCAAGGCAAGATCCAAGGCCAGTCACTCATTGACGAGGGAGTGGACGTCATCTTTGGCGTCGGCGGCAAGACCGGCAATGGTGGCCTGGCCGCGGCCAAGGAGAACGGCAAGTGGGGCATCGGCGTGGACGTGGACCAGTACTTTACCCTGCCTAACGAGAAGGACATCCTCATCACCTCGTGCATGAAGCGGCTAGACAACGCCGTCTTTGGCGTGACCGAGGCCTTGACCAAGGACGAATTCCCCGCTGGCGGCGTGTATGTCGGGACCCTAGAGAACGGGGGTGTGGGTCTGGCTCCCTACCATGACTTTGAGGGCGAAATCCCTGCCGAGTTGGATGCGGAAGTCAACGACATCATCGAAGGCATCAAAAAAGGCGAGGTCGATACTGGCTGGGGTGGATAACCCAGAGAAAAACTTGGGATCTGAGGGCGGTGCTGGGTGTCGTGCCCAGCACCGCCCTTGTGAGAACAACAAAGTTGCAGAACAGCACATCATGTCGTGGTTTCTTGGTTCTACTGAGGCAAGACCTCATTTGTCAAAAAGTCTCGCCCCTGGCGCAAAGAGACAGAGATTCCGGGGAGTGCTCTAAACGTCTCCGTATCTCGGTAATTGGGTCGCGCCTTTGTCAGAGAACCCTTTCTCGATGCGTTCGCTCTGCGCATGCGTTGTTCTAGAAGGGAGCGATGATGGCCCCGATCCTTGAAGCGCGCAACGTAACCAAACGCTTCCCTGGGGTGTTGGCCAACGATCGCGTTAGCTTTACGCTCAATCAGGGCGAGATCCTGGCCTTCCTGGGCGAAAACGGCGCGGGCAAGAGCACCCTCATGAACATCCTCTATGGCCTCTACGCCCAAGACGAGGGCGAGATCGAGGTCCGTGGCAGGCCGGTCGACATTCAGGAGCCCAAAGACGCCATCGAGCTGGGCATCGGCATGGTCCACCAACACTTTCAACTGGTGCCGGTTTTCACCGTGGCCGAAAACATTGTAATGGGCACCGAGCCAACCCGGTTTTCCTTTTCGTGGCCAACGTTGGGGTTGATAGGCGGGGCAGCAGCCCTGCTCTTTTTTGTGGGCAGCATCTTTGCCCTCGACGGCGTGGGACAGTGGCTCCTGGCCACGGTGGTCGGCGGCGCGGCGGCCGCAGCGCTATACGGCTTGGTCTTTGTGCTGGGCCTTCTGCTTCGTCTCGGATTCCGCTTGTACTTTCCCATCACCTCGGCGGCCAGCAGCGCGCTGTTGGTGGCGCTGGCCCTAGTCTTGGGAGCGCCGGGACGGATTCCGCTGCTAATTTTTCTGGCCCTGTTCTTTGCCGCCGTCTCTTACCCCGCTCTACAGGTGATCACCACGGCCCTCGACCGACGTACAGCCGCGCGGCGCATCCGCGCCCTGTCGGCACAATATGGGTTGGCCGTGGAACCCGAAATGCTCATCGAGGATCTGCCCGTGGGCGTGCAGCAACGGGTGGAGATCATCAAAACCCTTTACCGTGAAGCGGAAATCCTCATTCTCGACGAGCCGACGGCAGTGCTCACCCCTCAGGAAACCGAAGAGCTGTTCCAAATCATGCGCGGCCTGGTGGACCAGGGCAAATCGATCATCTTTATCACTCATAAGCTGAAAGAGGTCATGACCATCGCCGACCGCGTCATTGTCTTGCGCGATGGGCGGGTCACGGGCGAGACGACGCCGGCTGAATCCTCGGAATCGGAACTAGCCGAGATGATGGTCGGTCGCGAGGTGGCCCTGGTCGTGGATAGGGGGGCGGCGTCGCCCACCGATGTCGTGCTGGAGGTCACCGACCTGACCGCCGTGGACATCCGTCAGCAGCCTGTCCTGCGCGGCGTGGACCTATTCGTGCGCGCCGGTGAGGTGTTGGGCGTGGCCGGTGTCCAGGGCAACGGCCAAACGGAATTGGTCGAGGTATTGACCGGGCTCCGTCCGGCTTCGGCGGGCGCGGTCCGTGTTTTGGGACAGGATGTGACCAACGCGCCGCCGCGCACCGTCACCGAGTTGGGTGTGGCCCACATTCCCGAGGATCGTCAACGCGACGGGCTGGTGCTCCCCTTCCCGATTTTTGACAATCTGATTCTGTGCACCTATTACCAACCACCCTTCGCTGAGGGGCCAGGCATTCAGTTCAACCAGGTGTACGATTACGCCGATCGGCTGGTGAACGAGTTCGACGTGCGCACGCCTAGCATTGCCTTGCCGGCCCAGAACTTGTCGGGCGGCAATCAGCAAAAGGTGATCGTGGCCCGCGAGTTCTCGCGTCCCATCAAGCTGCTCATCGCCGCCCAGCCGACGCGGGGGCTGGATGTGGGCTCGATTGAGTACATCCATCGGCGGCTTGTTGAAAAGCGCGATGAGGGGGTCGCCG
>JASFTJ010000270.1:0-4762 GCA_050053615.1 Anaerolineae bacterium
CTTGTCCCCCATCATCGAAAAGGTCGTGCTGAAGGCCTTGGCCAAGCGGCCCGAACATCGATTCCAACGAGGGGCAGAGATGGTGGCCGCCTTGCGTTCGGCGCTGGCGGGAAGAGCGCCCAAGGAACCAGTCGCGGCGGCGCGACGGTCCCCGATAATGTGGGTCATGGCTGGGATTGCGATGGTCCTGCTGCTGGTATTGGGTGGATTGGCGCTGCTCTTGGGCGGAGGGGAAGAGGCCCAGACCCCTGTCCCGGCGACGACCCAGGCAGTCGTCAAAGTCACGCCCACGGAGCTTCCTCACACTCTGTCTCCTACGGCTACAGGGGCGCTTGCCACCGAATCGCCGCCTCCACCTACGGACACGCCGCTGGCCCCGACCCCGACACTGCTACCTCCGACCCATACGCCTTTGCTGCCGACCGATACCCCCATCCCGCCGACGAAACCGCCCGACGCCAAGTTCGGACGGCTGGCGTTCACCTCGAATCGCCACGGGAACCACGAAATCTATGTCGTCAATCTGGCAGGCGGCAACCCGGTTCGTCTCACAAATAACAGTGCCAACGATTGGTTGCCCGACTGGTCGCCCGGCGGGCAGGGCGCTGCCCGGATCGCCTTTACCAGCAACCGCACGGGCAGTCACGACCTGTGGGTCATGAACGCTGATGGCAGTGGGCAGGTGCCTCTGGTCACGACGGAGGCCTGGGATGACTATGCCCGCTGGGCGCCCGGCGGCAGCCGGCTGGCGTTCTCCACCACCGCTCTGACCCAAGGCGCGCCGAACTCTGAGATCCACATTCGGCGTCCCAACGGGCAACTGGTGCGCCGCACCACCACGGTCGCCGAAGATCAATGGCCCGACTGGTCGCCCGATGGACGCATCATCTACGCTGAAGGATTCAAAGGAACTAGCGGTTGGGATATCTATATCACGAGCGCAGATGGCAGCGGGCGCACGGTGTGGTTGGGTGGGCCGGCGTGCGACGTGCAGCCCGTCTGGTTGACGGATGGTGATTGGATTGCCTTCATCCGCATCCCGCGTGACACGAACGGCAATGGTCAGCCGGATGAACTGGACGCAGGCGACGTGTGGGTGGGACGGGCCGATGGCGGCAGCTTGCGACAGCTGACCTCCGGGCTCTGGGCTGTGACGCCCGCCTGGTCGCCCAATGGCGACTGGATCGCCTTCACCCGCATACGTGACTCTAACGGGAACATGTTGAAAGATGAAGACGATGCGTCGGATATCTGGGCTGTGCCGTTCAGCGGGGGCGACCCCGTGCCGTTGGTGGTAAGCCCCCATCAGGACTGGGGACCGAGCTGGACCTGGTAGACAGGAGCGACCGTGATTGGCAAGCAAGTGGGCAGGTATCAGATCGGCGAGGAGCTTGGCCGTGGGGGGATGGCCGTAGTCTACAAGGCCTGGCAGCCGTCCCTGGAGCGGTACGTGGCTCTCAAAGTGTTGCCCGAGTATTTCCAGCACGACCCCGAGTTTCTGGCCCGATTTCACCGTGAGGCCAAAACGGCGGCGAAACTCAATCATCCGAACATTGTCACTGTCTATGACGTAGGCGAGCAAGACGGCATTCATTACATTGCTATGGAGTACTTGGAAGGTGGCTCCCTTCGTGAGCGGCTGGAATCCGGCTCTATGAGCTTGCGCGGCGCCCAACACATTCTAGCACAGGTGGCCGACGCCCTGGACTATGCCCATCAACGAGGGCTGATCCATCGCGACATCAAGCCTGCTAACATCCTCTTTACGGCTGGGCCTCAGGAGGGGGTGGGTGGCCGGCCCAAGGTTGCTGATTTCGGGATCGTGCGGCCGACGGACCAGACCGCACTGACGCGCACCGGGGTGCTGATGGGTACGCCAGAGTACATGGCCCCGGAGCAGGCGGAGGGCGCGCCGGCCGATCACCGAGCTGATTCGTATGCGCTGGGTGTGGTGCTCTATCAGATGCTCACCGGCGACGTGCCGTTTCGGGGCACGACGCCCCACGCCACCCTCCACGCCGTGATTTATGAGCCTCCGCCGCCGCCCCGGGAGGCCAATCCCAGCTTGTCCGCCGCGGTAGAGACGGTGGTTCTGAAAGCGATCGCCAAAGAACCGGAGCAGCGATTCCAGACGGGCAAGGCGCTGACCCAGGCTCTCCGCCGGGCGCAAACCGGAGTGTCTGTCAAGGTGCCGCGGGAGCCCGGGCGGAAGGCACTGGCCCCTCCTTCCGCTTGGCTGCGTCCCCGGACGCTGATAGTCGCGATCGCCGCCGTCGCTGTCCTACTCGTAGGTATGATGAGCTTGCTTCTGGGCTCATCGGATCGCGCCGAGATCGCGGCTGAAACAGCAACCACCGAGACGAGAGCGTGGTTGGATGAGAGCCTTACAGCCACAGCCCAGGCCAGCGCTCACGCCTACTCGACGAACGAGGCCATCCGCGCCACCGAGCGCGCTTTGAAGGCTACTGCCGAAATGTTGGATGCCCGATCGGCCACTGGGACCGCTCAGGCTTGGGAGCAGGCGCAGAGGGCTCTGACCGCAGAGGCGAAGCAGCAGGAAGCGACCCGCGATGCGAGGGATGCCACGCGGACGGCGGAGGCGCAGCCCACTGTGAGTCCCATACCAACTGCAACGCCGACGCCCAAGCCCAAGGCCTCTGCGACGCCCAGGCCCGAACCGACGCGTACCCCTTTGCCCCCTTCGCCGACCTCCAAGCCCGGGGTCAAGGGACGTATTGCCTTTGTTTCTGAGCGCGATGGAAATCTAGAGATCTATGTCATGAGAGCCGACGGCAGCGGCCTCACTCGCTTGACCACCCATCCAGCTGTGGATGGCGGTCCTGACTGGTCGCCAGATGGAAAGCGCATTGCGTTTGTGTCTGAGCGTGATGGGAACCGCGAGATCTATGCGATGAACGCCAACGGCGGCGGCCTGACCCGTCTGACGAACCATCCGGCCCAGGACAACGATCCTGCCTGGTCGCCGGACGGCACGCGCATTGCTTTCTATTCCGACCGTGATGGGAACCGGGAAATCTATGTCATGAACGCCGATGGCAGTGGGCAGACCAATCTAACGCGCCATCCGGCCAAGGATGTGCAGCCGGATTGGTCGCCGGATGGAAAGCGTATCGCGTTCTACTCCAACCGCGATGGCAATCCGGACCTCTATGTGATGGACGCCAACGGCAGCGGACAAGCCCGCTTGGCGGGCGATCCGAGCGGAGAGTTCACTCCTGCCTGGTCGCCGAACGGTCAGCGGATCGTTTTCATGTCCAATCGTCATGGCAATCGGGAAATCTTTGTGATGAATGCGGGTGGTGGGGGACAGGTGCGGCTCACCAATCATCCCGGTCATGACTACCAACCCTGCTGGTCGCCGGGCGGTGTGCGTCCTGCCGGCATTGCGTTTGTGTCGGAGCGCGATGGCAACCTAGAGATCTATGTCATGAATGCCGATGGGAGCGGTCTGGTCCGTCTGACGAACCACCCCGCCGCGGACAATGACCCTTCCTGGGCGCCATAACGGGTAACAGAAAACGATGGCTACTAAGCGTTTGGGCGCATACGAGATCGTCGACGAGATCGGCCGGGGGGGGATGGCCGTGGTGTACAAGGCCTGGCAGCCCTCCTTGGAGCGCTACGTGGCCCTCAAGGTACTGCCCGAGTATTTTCAGCACGACCCCGAGTTTTTGGCCCGTTTCCACCGCGAGGCCAAAGCGGCGGCCAAGCTCAACCACCCGAACATTGTTACTGTTTACGACACGGGCAAGGTGGACGGACGGCACTATATCGCCATGGAGTATGTGGAAGGGGGATCGCTACGGGAGCGGTTGGGAAAAGGCCCGTTGGACCTGGACGAGGTCCAGCGCATCCTAATTCAGGTCGCCGACGCCCTGGACCACGCGCACGCCCATGGACTGATTCATCGAGACATCAAGCCGGCAAACATCCTGTTCACCGGCGATCCCGACGAGCAGTCCGGCCATAGACCCAAGGTGACCGATTTCGGCATTGCCCAGGCTGCCGATGGCACCCGTTTGACACGCAGCGGCGCGATCCTGGGCACGCCGGAGTATATGGCCCCTGAGCAGGCCAAGGGTGAGGCAGTGGACCGCCGCGCCGACCTCTACGCGCTGGGGGTGGTCCTCTACCTGATGCTCACCGGGCAGGCTCCCTTTCGGGGCACGACGCCCCATGCCACGCTCCACGCTGTGATCTATGATCCGCCGCCGCCCCCGCGTCAGCTCAACCCCGAATTGTCTCCGGCCATGCAAACGGTGGTCCTCAAGGCTCTGGCCAAACATCCCGAGGACCGGTTCCAGTCGGGTAAGGCGCTGGCGGCTGCCTTTCGCCGCGCCCGAACTGGTGCTCCTGTGAGAGTGCCAGATACGGCCCAACGGTCTGCTGGGCCAACGTTGCCTGCCCGGCGGCGGGTTCGCTACCTGGCGGCCGCGACTGTCGCCGTCGTGGTCATCTTGGCCGGTCTGATCGGGTGGTCCCTGTTATCATCAGACGGTTCGGAGGGGGGGGCTGCAGGGACGGCGACGGTGCAAGCAGCCACCGGGACGGCGGCGGCGTTGTTGCATCAGAGCGGCACAGCGACGGCTATCGCTATGATTCAGGCCCAGGCCACCGACGAGGCAATTCGCGCCACCGAAAGGGCGCTCAGGGCCACGGCCGACGTGCTGGATGCGCGCTCGGCGACGGGGACGGCGGAGGCGCTGGCGCGGGAGCAGATGACGGCCACGGCGGAGGCTGT
>JASFTJ010000271.1:0-4703 GCA_050053615.1 Anaerolineae bacterium
AGGGGTAGGTGATGACGTTCCGCTCCTCGTCCAGCAAGGCGACGATGCCGCCGTCTGTCCTTACGACGTCTACGGCGATCTGCATCACTTTGGGCAGGACCCTGTCCAGTTCCAGTTCGGAGGTGACTTCCTCCGCCACTTGGGCCAGCGAGCGCTCGATCTGGAGTTGTCGCACCTGGTCCTGGTATAGGCGGACGTTTTCGACAAACATGCCGATGATGTTGCAGATGGTGCTCAACAGTTCCTCCTCCTGGCGGAGAAGGGGGCAAGAGGTGCGGGCGCCGACGAACAACAGCCCATTGACCTGGCCCTTGGCCCGCAGAGGCCCGGCCAGTTTGCAGAGCAGATCTTGGTGGCGGGCCAACATCCGGGACGATCTTAGCCCGTCCTCGGTTTCTGTCACCTCAGGCGGCAGGTTCCGATGGGCAACGAGCGACAAGCCCTGTGCCTCTTTGTCCAAAAGAAAAACTGCCCCAAGTTCCATCCCCAGCACTTCGATGACCATGTCTAGGATTTCGTCCAAGGTCTTTTCCACGTCGAAGGATTGGGTCAGCGCGGTCGTCACGTTATTGATCATTTGCAGTCGCGAGAGGACTCGCTCGTACGATTCCCGGCCTTGGCTGTTACGACTGTCCATTCACTTGCTCCTGCGGGCTACACAGTATCCTCTAGGGTGATCAATCCCTGTCTCAGTCCACACATCACGGCTTCGGTCCGTGAACCCACCCCCATTTTGTTGAACATATTGCTCAGATGGGTCTGCACGGTGCGCACGCTGATCGAGAGTTCGCGGGCGATGTCCCGGTTCGACATGCCCCTGGCGGCCAATCCCAGAACTTCGAGTTCGCGCTCGGTGATCTGATCCAGGCCGTTTCTGGCGCCCGATCGATCCTCAGGTTGGGAAAAGCGGTTGATCACCTTGCGGGTGATGGCCGGGTGCAGCACCGACTCGCCGGCGTGTACGGCCCGAATCGCTTCGACCAATTTGTCGACGCTCACATCTTTTAGCAGATAGCCAGCGGCTCCGGCTTCCAGGAAAGCAAAGACGTATTGATCGCTGTCGTAGGCGGTGAGCACCAGGATGGCGATCTCGGGGGCGACGGCTTTGATGTGCCTGGTGGCCTCGATGCCATTGAGCTTGGGCATGGCGAAATCCATGATCACTACGTCGGGGCGTTCTTTGAGGGCAAACTGAACGGCTTCTTTTCCGTCACTCGCTTCCGCTACGATTTCGAGGTCTTCTTGCTGTTCCAGCAATTCCCGGGTGCCTTGACGGACCACGGCATGGTCCTCGGCCAGCAAGATTCTGATGGTATCCACAGTGGTCTCCTCACTCGGACGGGCCTTCTTTGACCGACCGGAACTTGGCGCCATGTGCCTCTGGGTCCAGGCGGGCTGGGCACAAGATCCGATCCTTCATCAGCGATGATGCGTTGGTGACTGCTCTGAAAAAAGGGCAGTCGCAAGAAAACGGGTACTGTATCCCCCTGTCTTCCGCTGAAAAGACCTTTTTCAGCGGAGCGATTGATTCGCAGACTTGGTTGGTGGAAGTAACGTTGTGGCAGATCGCCTCCCCAAATTCGATGGTGCGGTGCTATTATAACACCGTCCGAAGATATGTACAAATCGCCGTGGCTGCCTACGCCAAAACACGTAGTGTCTCCTATGTGTTTCAGGAGATCCCCCTCCGGGAAAATGCGTAACTAGAGGCGGATTTCCCCGCTCTTTCCCCTAGCAGAAAGTTCGGGGGGGAGATTGGTTGTTTTGGCCGATGACAAACAGCTCCTGGTGTGATAGGATGCAGACAGTCAAATGGACAGTCAAACAAGTGAAACAAAGAATCATCAGGAGGAAGAAATGGTTGCCAAGGTCTTGAACGGACGAGAGGTCGCTAAGCAGATTCGGGTAGAGGTCAAAGATCAGGTATCAAAGTTCGAATCGGAGTGGAAGGTCACGCCGACGTTGGCTTTGCTGCGAGTGGGCGATGACCCGGCTTCTGTGAGTTATGGTCGCATGATCGAGCGAACTTGCGAAAAAACGGGAGTGGGATTCGAGGCCCACACGCTCCCTGCCAATGCGAGCGAGGATCAGGTGGTCCGGGTGATGCGCAAGCTGAACGACGATCAGACGGTGCACGGTATCATCCTCCAGCAGCCGTTGCCCGAGGGAATCCGGCCTGAGGTGGTTATTGAGGCCATGGACCCGGCCAAGGATGTGGATGGTGCTCATCCCCTGAACGCAGGCCGGTTGGCCCGGGCGGCCTTTGTCGATCGGCCCCAGAACGTGGGCCCCTACTTTGTGCCGGCGACACCGCTGGGCGGTCTGGAATTGCTTAAACGCTACAACATCGAAGTGGACGGCCAGCGAGCCGTGATTGTTGGCGCCAGCAATCTGATTGGCAAGCCCATGTCCTTGTTGCTCACGCGCCATTGGGCCACGGTCACCGTCTGCGATATGCGCACAAAGCCCTTGTCCGACATGACCAAGCAAGCCGACATTCTGGTTAGCGTCACCGGCGTGGCGCACCTCATCAGCGCCGACATGATCAAGCCCGGTGCTACGGTCCTGGACTTTGGCTTTGCCCAGCTCGACGGCGAGTGGGTAGGCGACGTGGATTACGAGAACGCCAAGGAAGTAGCCGGAGCCATCAGCCCGGTGCCCGGCGGCACCGGCCCGATGACCAACGCCATGCTGATGCGTAACACCCTAACGGCGGCCGAGCGACAGGTCCGCCTCGGCGTCAAGCAGGCCAGCCGTGTCTCGGCTGTTAGCCTCACCCCGGTGCTTCTGGGCGACACCAAAAAGCCCGGCGCAACGGTTAGCGACTAGTCGACGCGAGCACACAAATCAAAAGGGACGACCTGCAAAGGTCGTCCCTTTTTCGTCGTTTGGCCCCCACCCTGACTCTTCCCCGTGAAACAGGGGAGGGAGTCTGGCCTACCCCCTGCGACCGAAGGGAACGGGTGGGACGGGAGAGGGGTTACAGCTTGCTCACCACGTACTCATAGATCTCGTCGCGCATAACGCCCTTGCCTTCGAGCAGGGCATCTAGCTTTGCGCGGCGGTCGGCCTTGAATTCCCCATCCTTGAGGGCCCAAGAGCCCAGGTTGATGAGCACGTTGAGGGCCGCGCTGCGCAGAGCCGCTTCGGCCATGAGCACCGCCACGCCGGCGTCGCTCACCGCCCACTTGTTGCCCTTTTCGGCGGCGGGCATACACAGGTCCATGACCTTGACCGCCGCTTCGGCGATCTGCAGGGGCACGTCGGTGGCAGTTTTGAGGGCAGCCTCCATGACTCTGGCCCGCTCGACTTTTTCCTCGTCGGTGTCGCGCGGCATCTTGGCCGCTTTCGAGTAGCCGGTGTAGGCCGCAACGTCGGCTTCCAGCAGGCCGGTCAGCTCGGCGCGCAGCGCCTCCGACTGGGCCAGCAGGTCCTGGATGTCGTCCTGTACGTCGTCGTAGCCCTTCTTGCCCAGGGTCAGGTTCCCGACCATGCTGATCAGGGCTGCGCCCAGCGCGCCGCTCAAGGCGGCCACGCTCCCGCCGCCCGGAGCCGGGGCGTTGCTGGCCAATTCGTCGAGAAAGTTGGTTACCGGTTTGTCTGTGAGTCTCACGATCCTTTTCCCTCCTCGTCAAGTTTCATAGTTTGTCTGTTGGTCAAATCCCCCTCACCCCGACCCTCTTCCCCGGTGGGAGAGAGGGAGCCTACTCCCCTCCCTTGGGGGAGGGGGAAACGCTGCTCAAGTGACGGGATTGAACCCAGCCCTACTACTCAAGAACCCGCGCCCAAGAGCGCGGGTTCTCAGTGCGAATTCTCCCTTAATCTGCCAGCAGCTCCATGTCCTTCAGCAAGCCGATGGCATCGGAAAAGTGTTTGTCCATGCCCAGCGTCTTGGCATCGAGGCCGTAGGCCACGCCCATAAGCTGAGTGAAATAGACGATGGGTATGTCCAGCTCGCGGCCGTACTCCTCGCTGATCTGATCCTGGCGTAGGTCCAGGTTGGCGTGGCACAACGGGCAGGCAGTGGCGATGAGGTCGGCGCCACAGTCCATGGCGTTCTCCAGGATCTGGTGGCTCAGGTCGAGGGCGATGTTCAGCGTGCTCAAGGACAAGGATCCGCCGCAACAGTCGGTCTTGTAGGACCAGTCCACGATTTCAGCCCCCAGGGCTTCCATGAGCTGGTCCATGTTGGTCGGATACTCGTAGTGCTCCTCGCCGGTGACATCCGGCGGGCGGGTGAGCAGACAGCCGTAGTAGCTGGCCACCTTCAATCCCTTCAGCGGCTTGACAACCGGCTTGGCCACATCTTCGTAGCCCACCCTGTCGGTGATGGTCGTCAGCAGGCTGTCCACCTTGATGCCGCCAGTGTACTCAAAGCCGATGTCCTCAGCGATCCTGCGCCTCAGTTCAGGGTCGTGCCGGGTCTCGTGCATGGCGATGCGGAACCGGGAGAAGCAGGCGGCGCAGGGCATGGTCATATAGCTGTGCCCCATCTCCTTCGCGAGGGCCAGCGTCTGCATGGGCAGCTTGACGGCGCGGTAGTGGTCGGTGTTGTGGGCCGGAGACGTGCCGCAGCAAACCCAGCCCTCCGGCTCGACCAGCTTCAGCCCCAACTTTTCGGCCACGGCTTCGGTGGAAAGGTGGAACTCGATGCCGGTGGCGTGCAGGCTGCAGCCGGGATAGTAGGAGATGACATCACCCTC
>JASFTJ010000272.1:0-4693 GCA_050053615.1 Anaerolineae bacterium
TGCGCCCTTGCTGATGCGGATCCAGGCAATATCGCGCTGGCCGATGTGCTGGATGCCGCTGGCGGCGTTGATAAAGTAGTGGATCTGGCGCTCCAGCACCGGTTCGAAATCTTCTTGCATCTGGCGGCCGGCCACCTCGACCAGGATGCCCAAATCCATGGCCTCGCCTTCTCCAATGTCTTGGAACCCAGGGCCAATGACCTCGATCTTGTGGTCTTCGACCTCATCCAGGGGGACCATGCGCAGGTACTCGTAGGCGCGCGAATACTTGCCGCCGAACTCGATGCGCATGTCGGCCCGCCGCACGCGCTCGCCCTCAAAGGCCGAGCCGTAAGCCACCGGCACCGGCACCTCGGTGATCTTGATCTTGACGCCGCGCACCTCGATGGCCTTTTGCACAAACCGAGCGGCCTTGTCGGCGTCGGTCTCGCCTTCGATGTCGTCCCAGGGCATCGAGATGACGTGCTCGTACTGGGTGATGCCTGTGGGTCGGATCTCGGGGATGATCGTGTCGGCCAGGACGGGGAAGCCGTAGGTGATGGCGCCCGCTGCCGTGGCGTACTTGAGGTCGTCCACCTCGCCCAGGGCCAGGGCAAAGGCAAAGACGCGATACTTGTTGTAGAGCAGGATGTTGCGCGCCTGGCCGCCCTTCATGCCGCCAAAGGTCAGCGCCGAACGGGCGGCAAAGCCCAAAGGATACACGGTCGAGATGGTATCCAGGCCAAAGGGCACGATGTAGGTGTCGTAGCCCATTTCCACGCCCTCTTCCATGAGCTGGTGGATGATGCTGCGGCCGTTGACGTTGCCGCTCAGGAAGGTGAGGATGTTTCGTTGCTGGAGCTGTCGGACGATCTCGACGGCCGCTTCGTTGGTCTTGGCGCAGCCGATGATGGCCGCGAAACCGGGCATGCGGCCGTCCACTAACTGGATGCCCCAACTGCGGAGCTGGATGTCGTCGATGGGGCCGTTCAAGTAGCCGTTGTCGCTCGGCGCGCTGGTGCCGGTCAGTTCCAGACCGGGCATCTTTTGCGGCTCCTGGCCGTAGGCAAAGCGGATGGCCAGGATGGCTTCCTCGGCGAACAGGGTGGCCACGCCGGCGTCCAGCGTTTCGCCCAGGTAGGGCAGCCACGTCTTGTTCCCCGGCGGGCTGTGCAACAGGGTGCGGCACTGTTCTAGTACTGGCTTGAGCCCGCTCACAGTTTCGACCTCCATCCCGGTGTAGCCCCGGATGGTGGGCAGGTGATAGGCCGTATTGGTGAATTCAACTTTATGATCCGGGCCAAGTTCGTCGAGTGCCTTGTTCAAGACCGCTTCGAATTCGTTGACGATGAGGTTGGCGCCCCGCAGGGCCCGGGTTGCGATGTATCGGGACATTGATACTATGCTCCTTCCTTGGATAGAGATATTGGATATTGGATATTCAATGCGTATCCAATATCCAACATCTAATCTCTATTATCCAATCTCTGCATACGCCTTGCGGCTGTACAGATTGCGCTCCTCCGGCGGGACGGCAAAGAATGCCTCCAGCGGCACGTCGCCGCTCTCGCCAAAGCGGGCCGGGTCGTACTCGGGCAAGCCCAGCTCCTCGCGCTTCTTGTCGATGTGGGCCAGCGTGGCCTCAACCATTTGCTCGGCGTCGAGGATGAACTCCAGCTTGCCGCCGACTTTGGTCTCCCAGCCCTCGCTGATCAGGCGCTGGATTTCCTCGCTGCCGGCCACCGGGTTCTTGGTGCCAAAGATGACGTACACACCCGAGGCCACAAAGTAGGCGCCGATGGACAGGGCCTTCTCACTCATCCACTCCGGCGCCAGGCCCACAGCTGGCAGGTCGGCGATGTCATCGCCCAGGCCGCCCTCGGTGGCCATCTGCGAGGCGACGGTCAGGATGCGGGTGTTGTCCACGCAGGAGCCTAGGTGGAGCACCGGCGGGATGCCGATGGCCTCGCACACTTCGCGCAGGCCCGGCCCGGCGTGGTCGAGGGCCTCCGGCCCCAGCAGACCCAGCTTGGCGACCGAGATGGCGCTGCAGCCGGTCTGGACAACCAGGACGTCGTTCTTGATCAGCTCCTGCACGACATAGTTGTGGGTGTAATCGTGGGGCGTGCGCGGGTTGTTGCAGCCGACGACGCCGGCCACGCCGCGAATGCGCCCGGTCATGATGGCGTCGTTCAGCGGGCGGAAGGAGCCGCGATAGTAGCCGCCCTGCATGTAGCGCAGGTACTCGTGGGAGAAGCCAGCGACCAGCGGCGCGCTTACGTTGGGGATGTAGACCTTCTCGGTCTCACCCCGCTTGGGAAAGTTGTCGCAGCCGGCTTTGACGATCTCTTTGGCAATCTCCAGGGCGCGACTTTCGTCGAACTCGATGTGGGTGGCGCCCGTGATCTTGGCCTTGCGCGAGGTCGTGATCAGCGTGGTATGGTACTGCTCGGCGATCGGCGCCAGAGCCTGCATGATGCACTGGATGTCGACCACCATGGCCTCGACGGCGCCGGTGGCGAGGGCCAGTTCTTGGCTCAGGAAATTCCCAGCGGAGCGTACACCCTGGCGCATCAGCGTCTCGTTGGCCGTGCAGCAGATGCCGGTCAGGTTGATGCCCTTGGCGCCCTTGCTCTTGGCGTACTCGATCATCTCTGGGTCCTGGCAGGCCATGAGGATCAGCTCCGATAGCAGCGGTTCGTGGCCGTGGACGATGATGTTGACCTCGTCCTCCTCCAGGCTGCCCATGTTGACCTCGCTGGTCAGCGGGACCGGTGTGCCGAACAGGATATCGGTGATGTCGGTGGACAGCATGGATCCGCCCCAGCCGTCAGACATGGCGGTGCGCAGGGCATGGTCCAAAATGTGCTCGGCGTCTTGATCGTTGCCGATGTGGGTTCGGTGAAATGTCTCGACTACCTCGCGGTCGATGCCGCGGGGCGCGATGTCCAAATCCTTCCAGATTTGCTGGCGTCTCTTGGGCGCGCGCTCCAGGTACTTGAGGCTGCCGCGCTGCTGCCCAAACTGGGCCAGGGCGGCCTCGGCCACGTCTTTGGCGATGTCGTTGGTCTCGCGGCCCTGGACAGGGATGTCCAAAAAGTCGGCCACCTCGACCAGCTTGCCCACGTCGCGGACGCGATAGTCAGGGGCGTGGCCTTCTGCCACGGCCAGCAAGGCCAGGGCCATGTCGCGCCCGTGGTCCGAGTGGGCAGCCGCGCCGGCTGCAATCTGTCGGGCTAGGTTGCGCGATACGACCGTCTCGATCGTAGCGCCGCAGATGCCGGTCTTGGTCTTGCCGACCAGGCGGCAGGGGCCCATGGCGCAGATTTTGCAGCAGACGCCGTCGCTGCCGATGGGACAGGGCTTGGTTTTCTCTGCGCGATCAAAGGCTGTCTCGATGCCTTTCTCGTGCGCGACTTCCAGCAGTTGCTCGATTGCTGGATCAGCCGTTATGGATGCATAATCTGACATACTCCTACCTTCCTTCTAGTAGTACATGGCAAATGAGCAAACCAAAGCAAATGACGGAGCGGCCACGCGGCTGGTGTGGAAGCTCATTTGCAAATCTCCTAGTACTTGCGGTGATCTCCCGACATTTCCAAGTCCCTCATGTCAGTCTCGGTGACCCGCTCTTGAAACTGGAACCAATCGGAGGAGTCATCGGTGCGTTCGGGATGGGTGGGGAGGTCCGGTGCTCTGGCGATCTCGTAGCCGGCCTGGGTTAGTGCGTTCTTTAAGGCATCTGAAGTTACGGTTGCCGGGTCGTACTTGATCAAGACGTCTTTGTACATCGCGCTGGCCAGGATTGTCTCAACGCCGCTTATCTGACCAAGGGCCTCTCGTACGTTCAGCACGTGGTGATCGGCCCACATCGCTGGAATGCTAAAGGTCACTTGTTCCATTCAACTGTCTCCTTTGGCAACATTAGCTGGTCTGCACCTTTGAAAGATAAATTCATTATAGCACAAAGCAGCCGCACTGCAAATCTGGCTACCCGGAAAGTTATAAATCCTGATTGTTAACCCAACGCTAGCGGCCCTGACAGAGGGTCGAATTTCTTCAAAGATGGGGAGGGTATGTTGTCACCCTCCCCATCTCGTTAGTCTCGATTCTGCAGGAGATCCCTCGGCGATGGGGGGCTCCCGCACGCTAGAAGAGGCCTACCACCTGACCGGTCTCCAGATCCAGGTCCACGTCGGTAAAGGCCGGGCGGGTGGGCAAGCCGGGCATGGTGCGCATGGTGCCGCACAGCGGGAAGATGAATCCTGCGCCTACGCTGGCTCGCACGTCGGTGATCGGCAGTGTCCAGCCCCGAGGCGCGCCTTTGATCTTGGGATCGTGGGTAAAAGATAGGTGAGTCTTGGCCATGCACAGCGGCAGGTTGCCCAGGCCCATGCTCTCAAAGAGCCGGATCTTGGCCTCGGCTTCTGGCGTGTAGCTGACGCCATCGGCTCGGTAGATCTCTTTGGCCACGGTTTCGATCTTTTCCTTGATGGGCATATCGTCCTGATACAGGAACCTAAAGTTGCTCGGCTTCTCGCAGGCCTTGACTACGGCCTCGGCCAGGGCAGCGCCGCCCTTGGCACCATCCATCCAGACGCTGCTCTCGACGGCATCCTCGGCGCCGGTCTGGCGGGCGCGCTTGCGGATCAGTTCGATCTCGGCGTCGGTGTCATCTTTGAAGCGGTTGATGGCCACGACGACCGGCACGCCG
>JASFTJ010000273.1:0-4689 GCA_050053615.1 Anaerolineae bacterium
CACTATGTGTACAACTTGTGGACCTCGTCGGCGGTTTGGGCTGGGCTTGTCGCCGGAATTCATGCGGAGCTTTTGGGTAAGCAACGCTTTCGGCCTCTGGGTGCGCTGGTACTGGGCGTGGGCATCGACCTTGTGGTTGTCTATTTGACCGCCATCGCCGGGGTGCCGCCCGGCGTGTTCTTTTTGATCCCCAATCTGTTGCTGTCTGGGGTGGCGGTGCCGGCTGTGGCGCTGATGATGCGCAGTGTCCAGGCCGAGGCGGCCCGCCGCAAGGCGGAAGCCACTGAACTGGCTTTGGCCCAGGCCGAGCTGCGTGCTCTGCGTGCCCAAATCAACCCCCACTTTTTGTTTAATGCCCTGAACACCATCCGCTATTTCGTCCGCACCGACCCCCGGACGGCCCGGCGCCTGCTCCTCAATTTGTCGGAGGTCTTTCAGCGAGCGCTTCGCTCCGGCGAGTTTGTGCCGCTGCAAGATGAACTCAGCTACGTCGAGGCCTACCTGGCGCTGGAACAGGCTCGCCTCGATCAACGCCTGCGGGTTGAGTGGTCGCCGCCGGTGGCTGCCCTGCGCGAGTCGCCGCTGGGCGAGCATCCCGTACCGACCCTCATCCTCCAGCCCATCGTCGAGAATGCCGTGGTGCACGGTGTCGCCAAAAAGCCAGAGGGCGGCACGGTCCGGGTTCAGGTGGGACAGGCCGACGGCGGCCTGCTGCTCCGGGTGGTGGACGACGGGCCGGGCATGGCCCCGGAGCGACTGGCCGAAGTGTTGGACCCCGGCTGGCCGGGCAAATCCATCGGCCTGCGCAACGTCGACGGCCGCCTGCGGGCGCTCTATGGCGCGGTGCACGGGCTGGCCGTCCAGTCCCAGGTCGGCCAGGGCACGACCGTTCTTATCAAAATCCCGCTGGAGTAGGGCAAATTGCCAATTTGCCCAACGGAGGCAAAGCGATGCACATCCTCATCACCGACGACGAAACCCCGGCGCGGGGGGAACTGCGCTACATTTTGGAGGATTTGGTGCCGGAGGCCACGTTCTACGAAGCGGCCAACGGCCAGGACGCCCTGAACCTGATCGCGGCCGAACCGATTGAGGTGGTCTTTTTCGACATAAACATGCCGGGAATGGATGGGCTGACGGCGGCCGCCACGATCATGGATGGGCCAGAACCGCCTCTGATCATCTTTGCCACGGCCTATGACGAGCACGCGCTGCGCGCGTTCGAGCTGGCGGCGCTGGACTACGTGGTCAAGCCCTTCGACGAGCGGCGACTGGCGCAAACGATGGACCGGGTTCGCCAGGCTTTGGGCGAGCAGGCGACGCTGGTGCAGCGGCTGAGAGCGATTCAGCAGTACCTGCAGCAGACGGCGCCCGCAGGCAGACTGACAAAGCTCTGGGGCGAGCGGGAGAACGAAAGCCGGGCGTTGGTAGATTATGGCGATATCCTGTGGATCGAGGCTGAGGCCAAGAAGGTGTACATGCACACTGACGCGGGGGAAAAACTCCTGGTCCGCCACACGCTGAAGGAACTCGAATCTCGAGTGAAGCCGCACAGCTTTGCCCGCGTGCACAGAGGGTATCTGGTCAACCTGGATCATGTCGCCGAGGTCGAGCCTTGGTTCTCCGGCACCTATGTCATCCGTATGGCCGATGAGCAAGGAACCGAGATTCCAATGTCCAGGCGCTATGCCCGTGAACTAAAAGAGGTGACCGGGTGGTAGCCATTCAGAGGGCAAAGATGGTCAAGAGTATGGTTTGACAGTCCCGCTTACCCATGAACCGAGGCGCCGGTTGAGCGGGCCGAACGAAGCGAGTCCGTATCGAAATCAGGCCTTGGCGTGCAAACGCTGTTCTTGGTTTCGACACAGTGGTGTCACTTTTCATAAACATAGTTGATCAACAAGGAGAGTAGAATGATGAAAAAACGACGGTTTCGCTACATATCCATGGTCCTGGGTCTGTTGGTCCTCGCCCTGTCCATCCCGACGGGAGGCTTGGCCCAATCGGTAAGCTCAGCAGCGGTCCCCTCGGCTGCCGGCGATCCGTTCCCCATTGCCACTGTGCCCGGAAACCAGGAACATGCCCCGGCGGTGGCCTGCGATGAGGGGCGCAACCATTACCTGGTGGTCTATCAGAACAACGGAGGGATGAATGCTCTGTGTATCGATGGCCAGGGGACTACGGTGGCCGCCTACGTCGTACCCGCTAGCTATGGCCAACGTCCTGATGTCACCTACAGCGCTGATCACGACGAATACCTGATCGTTTGGGACGAAGGGGGCGATATCTATGGGGCGCGTGTTGGTGGAGTGTGCTATGGAGGACCGGGGGGCATTAGCTCAGCTTTTCTCATCTCTGGCGATCGCCCGGGCACAGAGTCCAGCCCGGCCGTGGCCTATAATAATCACGCTAATCACCAGGATTACTTGGTGGTATGGGAAGACACGAACAACCAGAGCAACTACTGGGCGGTCTTTGGTCGCTGGGTGACGGACGTCGGCGTGAGCGGCTCTAGCTTGGCCATCGCCAACACCTCTGGCGCCTGGAACTATGAGCCCGATGTGGCCTACAATCTGAACATGAACGAGTATCTGGTGGTCTATACCCACGACGCGTCCAAGGGCACAGCTGGGGGCGCGCGGGATATTTACGGGCGACGGGTGTACAACACCGGCGGCGGGGGGTTGCTAGCCGAATATCCCATTGATAGCAGCGCCAACGACCAGGATTCCCCCTCCGTGGCTGCGTACCGACTCAACTACACCACGCCCTACCTGGTGGTGTACCGTGACTTTTGGAATGACGCCGCTGGGGATGTGCGGGGCTACCTGGTCTCCACCGGTGGTCAATCGGTCGCACTCTTGAACATCGCCGACGTCCCCGGCCTACAAGAGAGTGAGCCGGGCATAGCCGCCAGCGAGAGCCGGGGTGGCTACACCGTCGTCTGGTCCCAGGGCACCGTGTCCAGCGACATCTATGGCCGCCGTGTGAGCGGCGACGGATTCGTAGGATCCACCTTCGGGGTGGATTTGGGGAGTAGCGAGGATCGAGTCCCGGTGGTGGCCAGCGGCTCATCCGCGCCGCTGGCCGTCTGGCAAACCTGGAACGGTAGCGACTGGGACGTCTATGGGCGTTTTCTGTACCGTCGCGTCTACCTGCCGGTAGTAGTCCGCAACTTTCCATAGCAGCTCTGTCCAAAGGGGACATTGCTCTGACAAAGCGGGTGTTGAGCTTTCATTCGCTCACTCCGGATTGTCAACCCTGGCGGTTCGATGCCACAGAATCGGTGCGAGGCGCGTCTGATTGGCCTAGATCGCCAGATCCAGGCCCAGCGGCTATAGAGAGTGCAGTCTGCGCTTGATATGGAAGAGGGAGTACGTCGATGCGAATACACGGCACAGTGGCTCTGGTATTGATCTGGGTCTGGGCTGCCTGCGCCCCGCCGCTCGAGGGCGGCGATACGCCTGCTCCAGACCCAAGATCGCCGGAATCCCCAACTCTCCGATCCTCGCCTGCTGATTCCCCGACCACCTACTACATTCGCCCCGACGGCGGTTCGGCAGAGCAATGCACCGGCCTGGCCGACGCGCCCTATCCTGGCAGCGAGGCGACTCAGGATTGCGCCTGGGATCATCCTTTCCGTGCCTTTGAGCCCAGCGGCGAACCTGGTGTGCCGGGCACGGTGCGCATCGTCGGCGGCGATGTCCTCGTCGTCGCCGGCGGCAGCTACCGCATGGGCTACGGCGCGCCTGGCGCCGAAAACTGCAGCCCGGATTATCCCTGGGACTGCCATATGCCGCCTGTCCCCAGCGGTCCGGACGCCACTCACCCGACCCGTATTCTCGGCGCCGGCTGGGATTCTGGCTGTTCGAGCCCGCCTGAACTCTGGGGGAGCGAGCGGCCTTGGTATATCCTCAACCTTGAAGGCAGCGATAACATCGAGATTGTCTGTCTGGAGGTCACGGACCATGCCGGCTGTGTCGAGGACCACAGCGGCGGCTTGGCCTGTCAGCGCGACGCAGCCCCTTTCGGCGACTGGGCGCCGGTCGGCCTCTACGCCGCCGATGCGGAGAACGTCACCCTGCGCCACCTGGACATCCACGGCCTGGCCAACACAGGTGTTCACGCAGGCCGACTGGCCGACTGGACCGTCGAGGACGTGCGCATCGCGGGCAACGGCTGGGCTGGCTGGGACGGGGACATCGAGGGCGATGACGCCAACACAGGAGTCCTGCTCTTCCGGCGCTGGATGGTTGAGTGGAACGGCTGCGCCGAGACCTACCCCGACGGCCAGCCGACCGGCTGCTGGGCGCAGAGCGCCGGCGGCTACGGCGACGGCGTGGGCACCGGCCCCACCGGCGGCGAATGGATCATCGAGGATTCGGCCTTTCTCCACAACACCTCTGATGGTCTGGACTTGCTCTACCACAGCCTGGGCGGCCGCGTCGTCCTGGATCGCGTTCGCGCTGAGGGCAATGCAGGCAATCAGGTCAAGATCACCGGCCAGACGACCATCACTAACAGCGTACTGGTCGGCAACTGTGCTTTCTTTGAAGGGCAGCCGTTCACCTACCACGTGGACCATTGCCGCGCGCTGGGCAACACACTGGAGGTGGTCTACACTGGCGGCGAGCAGAGCACCATCATCAACTCGACCTTCTACGGTCAAGGGGACGGCCTGGTGGGCGC